>JASFPT010000071.1:0-15570 GCA_050115795.1 Desulfobacterales bacterium | reverse complement strand
AATGTCGGCATGGGCAAGGACTACACCCTGTTTGCCACGGCCGATGGCACCGTTTCCTATGAACGGTTGGGGCGCTCCCGCAAAAAGGTCAGCGTTGTCGCAGAGTGAAATTCATCGATGAAGCGACGATTACCGTCCAGTCCGGAAACGGCGGGCGGGGGTGTGTCAGCTTCAGGCGTGAAAAGTACATTCCCCGCGGTGGACCGGACGGCGGAGACGGCGGCAAGGGCGGCGACATCGCCCTGCGGTCTTCAGCCCATCGGCGAACCCTGCTCCCCTTTCGCTACAAGCACATTTTCAAGGCCCGCAACGGCGCCCCCGGCCAGGGGAAACAGAAAACCGGCCGGGACGGCGACGACCTGATCATCGAGGTTCCTCCCGGCACCATTGTTCGAAATGCAGAAACAGGCGAGGTCCTGTTCGATTTTTCAGGACCGGAGATGCTCTTTGTCCCCGCCAAAGGCGGCCGCGGCGGCCGTGGGAACCTCCACTTCAAGACCTCGACGAACCGGGCTCCGCGCTATGCCCAGCCCGGTGAAGCCGGCGTTGCCCTCACCCTCACCCTGGAGCTGAAGCTTCTTGCCGACATCGGTCTGGTGGGGCTTCCCAATGCCGGCAAGTCGACCCTGATCAGCGTCATTTCCGCTGCGAGGCCGAAGATCGCCGACTACCCGTTTACCACCCTGGTTCCAAACCTCGGCGTGGTCAAGCCGCCCTGGGGCGAACCCTTCGTAGTGGCCGACATCCCTGGGCTCATCGAAGGCGCCCACCAAGGGGTGGGCCTGGGGACCCGGTTTTTGCGTCACATCGAACGTACCCGGGTGCTGGTTCATCTCATCGACGCCGCCCGGATTCCCGAAGACAACCCCCAGCACCCCTGGCGGGTCGTCAACAAGGAGATTTCGACCTACAGCGCCGGTATTGCCCGAAAACCGCAGATCGTGGTACTGAACAAAATAGACCTCCCCGAGGCGCAGCGCGGGGCCGATCTGCTGGAGAAGGCGCTGCCGGAGGTCCGGTGCATGCGGATCTCCGCGGCCACCGGTGAAGGGGTCGACCGCCTGGTTGCCGAAATGATCCGAACGCTGGAAGCATGCGATGAGACAGCACCGCAAGACGGCCTTTGAACACGCCCGCCGGGTCGTGGTCAAGGTGGGAAGCAACGTTCTCACCAAAGACAGCGGACTGAACCTGGCGGTACTCCGGAGTCTTAGCCGGCAGATCAGCCACCTGATCGAAGGCGGCCGAGAGGTGATCCTGGTCTCTTCGGGCGCCATGGCCTCGGGCGTCAAGAAAATGGGCCTTTCCCGGCGGCCGGACGAGATCCCCCGCCGCCAGGCCGTGGCCGCGGTGGGGCAGGCAGGCCTCATCATGGAGTACGAAAAGGCGTTCGGCCGCTACGGGAAAAAGGTTGCCCAGGTTCTGCTCACCAGCGAGGATCTCACCAACCGAGTGCGGTACCTCAATGCCCGCAACACCTTATACACCCTGCTCTCCTGGGGTGTTGTCCCGATTCTCAATGAAAACGACACGGTCATGGTCGAGGAGATCAAGTTCGGCGACAACGACAACCTGGCCGCCATGATCACTCTCCAAATGGATGCCGACATTCTCGTGAACCTGACCGACATCGACGGCTTGTTTACCCAGGACCCGCGGACCGTTCCCGATGCGGAGCTGATTGCCGAGGTCACCACCATCAAAAAGGAGATCGAAACCCTTGCATCGGATATCCCCGGAGCGTTGGGTTCCGGCGGTATGCTCAGCAAAATCCGTGCGGCCCGGAAGGTGACCGCCGCCGGCATCCCCATGGTGATCGCCTCCGGGTTGAAGCCGAAAATCCTGGAGTTTCTGTTTGCCGGCCGTCCCCACGGGACGTTCTTCGTACCGAAAAAGGAGCGCCTGGCCAGTCGCAAGTGCTGGATCGGCTTCACCCTCAAGCCGAAGGGGACGATCCGCATCGACGCTGGAGCCACCGACGCGGTGCTCCAGCGCGGCAAGAGCCTTCTGCCCAGCGGCATCGTTGCAGTGGACGGCGATTTCGAGGTGGGGGCGCCGGTGGCTGTCGGATCCGAAACCGGGGTGTTCGGCACCGGGCTGGTCAACTACAGCGCCGCGGACATCCGGAAAATCATGGGGCTCAAGTCCGGCCAGATCAAAAAGCGACTCGGCGCAAAACCTTACGACGAAGTCATCCACCGGGACAACCTGGTGATCACCGAGAAAGAATAGGGCTTGGTTTGGGGTAGGTGGTGGGTGGTTTGTGGAAAACGGATTGCCTTGCTGCAGGAAATGCCCCCATGGACCACCGGCAAAGGGTAGGCAACCGCAAACGGCAAACGACACACCACAAACGGCCGATCCCTCGACGGATTATCCGTAACCAAAGGAGCGCGGACGCCTCGTGACGGGCGCCCGACTGCAGCTGCTATGCGCATCGGTCTTTTCGGCGGTACGTTCGATCCGATCCACAATGGCCACCTCCGGGCGGCGTTGGACGCCTGCGAGGATTTTCCGCTGGACCAGTGCGTCCTGATTCCCGCGGCAAAACCACCCCACAAGAACGGGCTGAAAACCGCCGGCGTCGATCACCGGCTGGCCATGACCCGGCTTGCCGCTGAAGGGATCGACAAGCTGGCGGTTTCGGACGTGGAGACCCAAAGGACGGGGCCGTCTTTTACCATCGATACCATTCGCCATTTTCGAAGAACGCTGGCCGCCGCCGACGAGCTCTTGCTGATGCTCGGGGCGGACGCTTTCTTTGAAATCGACACGTGGCATTCCTGGCAGGAACTGCTCGACGAGGTGGGCCTTCTGGTGATGACAAGGCCCGGTGGGGCGACGGCCGATTTCGCCGTCGCCATCGATGCCTTCATCTCCGGGCATTTGGCCGACGGCTACACGTTCGACTGGAACCGGAAGGGGTTTTTTCACCGGGAGCGTCCCCCGATTTTTTATGTGCCGGTAACCCAGCTCGACATCTCCTCCACCGACATCCGAAGGCGCATTCACCGCGGGCGGTCGGTTCGATTTCTGCTGCCCGAGTCGGTGGCACGATACATTGATCGAGAGGAACTGTATCGATGATCGACGATTGGATTCGGGAACTGATTCCTTTTGTGCGGGCGATCCGGGAGAAAAAGAGCATGGGTGTCGTCGCCCTGGATGTCCGGAAGTTGACCTCGGTGGCCGATGCCTTCATCCTGTGCAGCGGCCGCTCCAATCGCCAGGTGACCGCCATCGCCGAACACGTTCGAACCTCCCTGCGGGCGGGGGGACGACGGCCGCTTCACGTGGAAGGGGAAAAAGAGGGCCACTGGGTGCTCATTGACTACGGGCACGTGGTCGTCCACGTCTTCTACGAGCCGGTGCGCCATTTCTACGACCTGGAAAGCCTTTGGTCCGACGCGCCGCGGATCGATCTTGAGACCCTGCCCGATAAAGCAGAAGACCGCTGATGGAAAACCGAAGACTTTGCATGCTGATGATCCTGGACGGTTGGGGAACCAATCCCAACGCCGATCAGAGCGCCATCCTTCAGGCCGAAACGCCGAATTTGGACGCACTGGCCGCCGATTTTCCAATAACCTCTCTGACCTGTTTCGGACCGGCAGTGGGCCTTCCCGAGGGAATCATGGGCAACTCCGAGGTCGGGCACCTGAACATCGGTGCCGGGCGCGTCGTCTACCAGGATCTTCTCCGGATCGACATGGCCGTCGAAAACGGAGATTTTTTTCAAAATCCGGCCCTGAACGACATCATGGCGGTGGTCGAGGAAAACGGGACTGCCCTTCACCTGATGGGACTGGTCTCCGAAGGCGGCGTTCACAGCCAGCTGACCCATCTTCTGGCCCTGCTCGACATGGCGCGGGGGCGGGGCCTGAAGCGGGTCTTTGTCCACGCGATCCTCGACGGCCGGGACACCCCGCCCGACAGCGGAACCGGTTATCTGGAGAAGGTGGCGGCCCACATCGAGCGGCACCGGTTCGGTGCGATTGCAACGGTATGCGGCCGTTACTATGCCATGGACCGGGACCAGCGCTGGGAGCGGACCGAACGGGCCTTTCGACTATACGCCCACGCAGAGGGGATCAAAGCGCGCCGTCCGGTCAAAGCGGTTCGGGAAGCCTACGAGCGGGGCGAGACCGACGAGTTCATCCAGCCGATCGTGGTGACCGAAAATAGCGGAACGCCGGTTGCACGGATCGCCGACGGAGACGGGGTGGTCTTTTTCAACTTTCGGGCGGATCGGGCCCGGCAGATTACGCGTGCCTTTACCGATCCGGCGTTTTCTGAATTTTCCCGGAACCCCTTGCCGTCTCTCGCCGGCTGGGTCTGCATGACCCTTTACGACGAGACCTTCGAACTTCCCGTGGCTTTTGCCCCCCAGCACCTGGAGCAGATTCTGGGGGAGGTCCTGAGCCGCCAGGGGATGCGGCAGTTGCGGATCGCCGAGACCGAAAAATACGCCCACGTGACTTACTTCTTCAACGGCGGAGAGGAGACGCCTTTTGATGGGGAGGACCGATGCCTGATCCCGTCTCCCCGGGACGTTCCAACCTACGACCACAAACCGGCGATGAGCGCGATTCAGGTAACCGACGAGGTCCTTTCCCGAATCGACTCCGGCGGCTACGACGTGATCGTGCTCAACTTCGCCAACATGGACATGGTCGGACACACCGGCGTGATGGATGCGGCGATTGCCGCCTGCCAGGTGGTGGACGGGTGCGTCGGAAAGATTGTTTCGGCGGTGCGGAACCGAGGCGGAGTGGTTCTGGTGACCGCCGACCACGGCAATGCCGACCAGATGATCGACGAACTCGGAAAACCCCACACGGCCCATACCCTCAACCCGGTACCGTTCATTCTGGTCGATGACCGAAGAAAAGGCGCGGTTCTTCGCAGCGGCGGGGCGCTGGCCGATATCGCGCCGACGATGCTGGAGATCCTGGGCGTCGAACAACCCGGGGAAATGACGGGGCGGTCCTTGATCGATCACGATGGGGGCCGTCTGTAGCCGGCGGCGGATGGCCGCTGTGCCCCATCTGGGGTGTTGCGACGGTTTGCGGCGTGTGGTCTGTGGCTTGTGGGAAATAGCTGGCGTTGTCCGGCCGCTCCCCTTCCTTTTCCACAAACGACAAACAACGAACCCCAAACGGTCTTAGCACCGACGAGCAGCCAAACGCCGAGATGACCGGGAGCAGTTATGAGCAGCGAGAACGTTTTGAAACCCTACGACTTCATCCAAGACTACGTGACCGGCAAAAAGACGCCGCTGATCGGCGCCGAGGAAAACCGGCAGAACCTGGAGCGCTACCTCGTGGAGGTAAAGGGCTTCGCAAAGGAGGAGATCGAGGTCGACCGGCCCCTTGAGCTGATGGTGGGGGGCAAGCCTTACAAAACCCAGATCGACCTGGCGGTCCGCATCGGGGGGCGTCCGCTGCTGGCCGCCAGGTGTGTGGCCGGCTCCCTGGACTCCCGCGAGCGCGAGATTGTTGCCGCCTGCCGGGTGGCCGAAGCGCCGCCGATCCCGCTGGGGGTCGTTTCCGACGGCACGTCGGCCCGGGTCCTGGATGCCGCGAGCGGTCGGCGGATCGGAGAACGGCTCGAGGACATCCCCTCGCGGTCGGATGCCGAGGCCCTGCTTGCCAAAGGGGGCCCCGCGCCCCTCGACCGGGAAAAGGTGGAGCGGGAAAAGCTGATTTTCCGGACCTACGACATGGAAGATATCAACGTCCAGCGTAAATTGGTGAAAACGGATCCCGAGTAGCATCTGCCTGCAAGAATCCTTCGCAGGCGTTTGCGATCCATGCGCCTCGGCCCGCCCGGTTTCACCAATATAAAAAGCCCGCCTGAGGCGGGCCATCTTTCAACTTCAATGATTTTCAGGCGGCGAAGCCGCCACTGATCAATGCGCGACGCGCATTTATGCCACTTCCTTTCCGCAGTGCTTGCAGACCTTGGCCCGCTTTTTGATGATCTCCGCACAGAACGGACATTCCCGGGTGAAGTACCGCTCGTGGATTTTTTGAACAGAGCTGTCGACTTCCTTCTGGAGCAGTTCGTTCCCGAAGCGGTGGCTCCGCATGGTCTCGATACACTCCAGTTCCCCGAAATCGCCGAGCATTTCCGCCGCCTTGAGCCGTACGCGGGCCGGCTCTCCGGCGTCCAGAAGCATCCGCATCACCTGAGGCCAGTCCTTTTCCGCGTAGCAGGACGCCAGGATGGAGAACCCCTTCTTGATCGCCGCTTTCAGCGCCTCTTCGGCCATCACGGCCTGGTCGTCGATAATCTGGCCGGTCCCCCCCTGGGGGCTGAAGACCGGCATGCATTCGTACTGTGAGGTTCCCGGATAGCACATGCACCGATACGAGGCGTGGTGGGCATAGTTCTCCATGAGGTTATCCCATCCCGACATGTAAAGCGGGCATTCGTCGTTGAAGCAGACGTACAGGAAGGGGACACCCCACCCGAGCCCGTCGCTGTAGTTGATCGGCGGTACCTCCCACAGGCTCATCTCCAGGCCGCAGTGGGGACACTTGGGTTTTTCCTGCTCCATGATCTTTTCCAGAACCTGCTCTCTGGTCTCAAACATCGAATTGGACCTCCCTGATTCGCACGCCCGCTTGCGGTGTGCCGTTTGCAAGTCAAGTTGCGCCGATGCCCGTGGGACGTTCCGCACGGCAGCGACTTTCAACTGCCGAAATTTAAGGGTGATCCAGGTGATGTCAACCGAACGGCGGCGGCTGGAAAGATCATGCGATTCCCGTGGAATAGGCCAGCAGAAACTGTCCGGTGTAATAAAGAGGCAGCCCGATCAGTCGATTGAAAAATTCGGTTTTAACGAACCGGTCCCGGGCCACGAAAAGGTCGGACAGATAGAAGGCGAGGGCGCCGAAAAAGGCCGTTGCCGACACCGGCTGAACGGTCGCATCGACCCGAAACAGCGCTGCAGCAGCGGCCAGCATGAGGCTGATCACCGCGATGTAGGCGATCACCGGCCCTTTCATGGCGCCCAGGTGCGGGCGAAGCCACCGGTACACCGCCAGGCTCACGGCGCCCACGGGCACCAGGGCGGCGAGGGCGGCCGTCGGCGGGGCGGATGCGGAAAAAAATGCGACGACATACGCCCCGTGACCCGCAAGGAAGCTCACCAGACCCAGGAGAAACGGCCGGTCGCCCGGCAGGGCAAGCATGACGTCTCCGGCCAGCGACAGGCAGAGGCCGGCCGTGATCCAGCCGGCATAGGCCGGCAGGGGCCAGGGCTGAAGGGCCGCCGTCGCAACAAAAAGTGCCGAAAGTATCCCCTTGGCCGGCACCATTCCCGCCCGGAGTTCCCGCTTTTCGAAAAAGAGAAGCCCGGCCAGCAGGGCCGCGGCCGGGCCAAGGATCCAGAGGCCGGTCATCCTATTGCTCAGGTTCAGATGATATTGCAGCCGATTGAGGGAAAAGATGAACGTCGAACATCGAACATCGAACGTCCAACCTCGAATAAAAAACCTCAACGGCTGCTTTCATGGTTTTCATTCGACCTTCAAAGTTGGACGTTCACCGTTCGACCTTTTCTTCCGTTAATCGAAGGCCATATCGGTTTTCCACACCTCCCAGACCTTGCCCACCAGATCCGGTCCGGGCTTGAGGGTGATCTTGCCCGGCTTCCACCCCGACGGGGTCGCCTCGCTGCCCTTGCTTTCGCGCACGAGTTGAAACGCCTGGACCTGGCGAAGGCTTTCAGCCACGTTGCGGCCCACCGGCGGCGTCAACACCTCGTATCCCTGGATCACGCCCTCCGGGTCGATGATGAACCGGCCCCGGGTTTCCACGCCGGCCTGATCGTCGTAGATGCCAAAGGCGGTGCCCACCTTGCCGCTGCCGTCGGAGAGCATCGGAAACGGCACTCCGCCTTCCACCATCTTGGACAGTTCGTGATCGTTCCACATCTTGTGAACGAATACGCTGTCGATGCTCATGGAGAGAATCTCAACGCCAAGTTTCTGAAATTCAGCATATTTTTCGGCAACTGCCGAAATCTCGGTCGCTCAGACGAACGTAAAGTCGCCGGGATAAAAGCAGAGCAGGACCCATTTGCCAAGATACTCGGACAGCTTGACGTTGACGAATTTGCCCTTGTGATAGGCCGGGGCGGTAAAATCAGGCGCTTTTCTTCCCACCATGACCATTTTTCTACCCTCCTTTCGAATCGGTTCTGCATCGACGATTTCCCCTTCCGACGGGGATTCACCCACCGGACCTCCGGTCGGCCTGGCACAGCCGGGTTTGAACTCTTCGGGCATCGGCGATCTCCTTTCCGTTGATGAGACAATCGATTTTTCAGGGGATGAGGGTGACGGACCAGGTTCTCAAATCACTATTAGCGCTAGATCGGAATCGAGTGCAAGAAATGTTTGGATAGAGCGCTTGTCGGAATGACGTTCCGAAACGCGGATGGTTCGAAAACCGTCTTCACGATCGAATCGCCGGGCACGAAATGACACAAGCGCTCCAAATGGATGCAATCCCGGGGTGCGTCCGATTGACGCTTCGGTGGCGAGGCGTTACATTGGGCGAGTCGAAAGCCGGTGGTGTTTCTTGCAAAAAAGAGGCGGCTATGGAGATCGTATTTGGGCTTGGCGCGTCCCTTTTCGTATTTTTGCTCTTTTTCCTGGTATTTGCAATCAGGCGCCGGGAAAGTGACGAGCCGGTGCGCATTCACAACTGCCAAAATTGCAACTGCTCGAGCAAGGAGACCGGGCACCTGGAGCGCTTCCGAATGCAGGCCCACCGGGGCCGTGAGCGTCCCCCGATGTGCCAAACAGACCCGGACTCGAAAGAAGAGCGGCAATCCTCCTTGACAAAGGGCCGCTGATCGGGTACGGAAACTTCTCAATTGTTTCGGCGGCGCAGCGGAACCCGCTTTCAGCTCTCCTTCTTGCCTGCTCTGACGTTGCCTGGATGCTCCCGCGCTTCTTGATCTGATCGAATCCAGCGGCACTTCAGCCGGTTCCGCCCGCCGCCGAAACATTTTCTCCCCCCCTCCGGCATCCCTACCCCTTGCGATACCGTTCTGATCGTCCGCAGGGATTTGGCCACGATCGTCTTTTCGATCTGCTTGGTTCCCTCATGGATCCGGCAGTGCTCGAAGAATCCGTATTCGGGACCGCCGTACTTTTTTTCGATGAAGATCCCCACAAAGCCCGGTTGCGGGTCAGTGAGAAATCCATTTTTCCGGTCCCGGATTGATTGCGACAGAAAAAGGCGCTATTTTGATGCAATAGAGCGGAAACCGTGGTTCGGCCCCGCGTGGGCAGGGCCCGAAAGAACGGCCGCCATTTCCCTTGCCGGCATTTCCGCAAATGCGGAAATTCAACAAGTCCTGAATACATCGGTCCGACTCGAATTTCGGCGCCACGGCTTTCTCATTTCGGAAAGACACGACTATCTTGTCGATGATGTGGAATTTTTTCCGAATCCGGTCATGGGGCAGATCGAAAGGCGGAAGAAAGTTGAACATCCGGCTCGCCATCGCCGCTGCTGTCGTCATCGCTGCACTTTTCGGCTGCGACGACGGATCAAAGAAGGTCCTCTTCGACAAGCAGTCGGCGTATGAGCGGGTCCTGGTCGTGGACGAAGGCAACCGGCGCTATCTTCGTTTCGGCCGGATCGACGGCACCAGCCAGAGCACCATCTCCCTGTCAGACCCCCGAGCCCTTCCCAGCGAATACATCCGGATCGCCGCTCTGGGCACGATGATGACCATTGAGCTCCGCCGCGCCCTCATGCTGGGCTTGGGGGGAGGGACCTTTACCTCCTTTTTGCAGCGGTATTTTCCGGATCTGAAGATCGATGCGGTGGAGATCGATCCGGTCGTGGTGGAGGCGGCCACAACGTTTTTCGGTGTGAAGGAAAACGCGCGGTTCCACATCCACATCGAGGACGGTGCCAAATACATCCGGGAGACCCATATCCTCTACGACCTGATCTTTCTCGATGCCTACAGCGGCGAGGGCCTTCCGGAGGCACTCTCAAGCCCGGCGTTTTTCGATGCCGTAAGGGAAAAGACCGCTCCCGGCGGCGTCGTCATCCTGAACCTGTTCCGGCAGGACGGCCGGGAGCGAGCCCTGATCAACGTCTTTCGGACCCGATTCCCGCAGCTTCTCTGCAGCCGGACCTCAGACAAACTCAACCTGGTCGTCTTCGGCAAGGCCGGTGCCATGCCGTCCCGCGCCCAGGTGACCGAGGCCGCCCGGCGTTTCACGGCCGGCTCCAACCTGGTCTTCGATCTTGGCTATGTCGCCGAAGAGCTGAGCACAAAATGCGCCGGCCGCCGAAAGTAGGGGACCACTTGACGGCGGCCGGCGTTTTTCCGGACCCTCACACCTCCCGCCTTAGGCGTCACACCGCCGTTCACCTCAAGGGTCCGTTGCATCGCATCTCCGCCGGGTGGCGGAGGTTCATCAACGGTCCGGGCCGGTACGGCTAGAATTTCAGGACAAAAGGCAAGGCGACCAGAACAATGCCGAAAAGGGCCATAAGGTAGGGATTTGAAACAAAGTAGGGGAAGAGCATCAACCCCAGGCCGCTCAACGTCGGAACAAGGACCTTCTGTTTTTTGCCATAGACGAAAAAACCCAGTCCGATGGAGCCGAAGACGATACCCCAGAGTAGCGTTGACGTGTTCATTTAGGGCCCTCTCCATGGTTTGGACCGAAGGTCTCTCTTCAGCCGCAGCGAGCAGCCTTCGCCCCACGATGTCAGGCAATATGGGTTTTCCGGTTACGGTATTTCATGAAGGATGCGAAGAAATTTTGAGGTGGTCGAAACCGGAAACCGGAATTGCCGATGAAACCGGGTATCATCAGAGGACCGATGTAGTCAAATCCGTTACCGTCAAAGTCGGCGACCATGACTGGATTTTCGACAGCCCGGATCGTTTCCCCGCCCAATGATAGCGGACTGCCGTTCGCCTGAAAACAAAGATGGGCAGGATGAACAGGATTTTTCCCCTCGCGAAATATTTTGCCCATGCTATGAGCTGCATGAGAGCATGGACGCGCCGGGGTAATTCCTTGCCCAGTCCGGGCGTTTGGCGGCAAAGTTCTCCCGGCCCGGCTGCTCGTCGTAGGGGCGGCGCAGCAGGTCGAGCAGTTCGTGGATTCGAGAAAAGTCCCCTTCCTCGGCCAGGTTGATGGCCTCCTGGGCCATGTAGTTTCGGAGGATGTATTTGGGATTTGCCCGGTTCATCCGCCGCCGGCGGGCGGCGTCCGTCCCTCCGTCCTTTTGAAGCCGGTGCAGATAGCGCCGGAGCCACTCGCCGCCGCGCGCCAGATGGTCCGGTGTCAACTGTTCCGGCCGGTAGTATGCCTCCTTGAGCGGGGCCATCAGCTCCTCGTCGGTTCGCCGGGCCTGCGACAGCATCCCGGGGTCGAGGTCGGCCAGGCGGCGGAAAAAGATCGTCATGTCGGTTTCGGCCGCTGCCAGCAGGTCGTTGAGCTCGTGAAACAGCGTCGCGTCTGCCGGCTCGAAGTGGGAGAACCCGAGCTTTTCGGACATCATGTCCCGCCAGCCATCGTTGAACCGCTGCCGGTAGAGATCCAGCGCCTCTTGTACCGGCTCCTGTTTTCCGATCAGGGGATAGACCGCCGAGGCCATCTGAATCAGGTTCCACTGGGCGACGGCCGGCTGGTTGCCGAAGCAGTAGCGGCGGGTTTGTGCGTCGGTGGTGTTGGGGGTCCAGTTCGGATCGAAGTCGTCGAGCCATCCGTAGGGGCCGTAGTCGATGGTCAAACCCAGAATCGACATGTTGTCTGTGTTCATGACGCCGTGGACGAACCCGACCCGCATCCAGTGCACGATCATCTCTGCGGTCTTGTCGCAGACCTCCGCAAACCATCTTGCAACCGTGTCCGGCGACGGTTCGCCCAGGTGCGGGAAGTCGACGCGGAGGGTGTAGTCGGCCAGCTTTTTCAGAACGTCGCGTTCTTTTCGGGCGGCAAGGATTTGAAAGTGGCCGAAGCGCGTGAAGCTGGGCGCCACCCGGCAGACGACCGCGCCGGGCTCGAGCTTCGGATGCCCGTCGTAGAACATGTCCCGCATCACCTTCTCGCCGGTCAGCGTAAGGCTCAAGGCCCGGGTGGTGGGTATCCCCAGGTGGAACATCGCCTCGCTGGCCAGAAACTCCCGGATGGAGGAGCGCAGCACAGCCAGGCCGTCCGCCATTCTCCGGTAGGGGGTGGGACCGGCTCCCTTGAGCTGAAGGGCCCAGCGTTTGCCGCAGTCGTTGACGACCTCGCCGAGGTTGATGGCCCGCCCGTCACCGAGCTGTCCCGCCCACTGGCCGAATTGATGGCCGCCGTAGCAGGTGGCGTAAGGATCCATGCCCGGCAGCAGGCGATTGCCGGCAAAGACCGCGGCAAATTCCGGTGAGCGGCAGACCTCTTCGGAGAGTCCCAGCAGTTCGGCCGCCTCCCGTGAATGGGCCACCAACTTCGGGGCCGCCACCGGGGTGGGCGAAACGCGGGTATAGCAGGCCCCTTTCACCTGGCGGGGGACATTTTCGGTGGACGGATCTGCCGGCAGGTCCCGGACAAAGCGGTTGTCGAAGCGCAAGGACGCCAGCGCCCCTGCGCTGGAGCGGAGATCCGGACCGCATTCGAATTCGGATCCGTTGACTGCTGCTGCGGAGGCCCATTTCATGTCTGACTCCCATCGATCGGCACGTTTGTGCATAGCTGACTGTTATCACAGTACATCGAAACCTATCCATCCGACAGGGGATGTCAAACGTGGGGGCAGGGCAAGAGGGCCCAATGCGTCCGGGAGTCTATTTGATCGTGATGAGCACCCCCGACAGGATCAGCAGGGAGAAGACGACGATCTTGAATCCGTGCTCGGGGATGCGCCGGTGGAGCCGTTCTCCGGCCAGCACGCCGGCAATCAGCGAAGGAAGCAGAAATACGCTGGCGGCGAGGGTGCTTGCGTCGATCCTGCCGGAAACGGCGTAGGCGCCGATTAAAAATGTATTCATGAGCAGCCAGACCACCGACAGCGTGCTTCGAAACGCCGATTTGGACAGGTTCATCCGGTTGGCCGCATAGACCAGAAGCGGTCCGCCCGAAGCGTAGATGCCGTGAACCAGCCCCGCCAGAAAAACCGTTCCATTGGACATCCAGGCCGGCAGGGGGCCTTCGTCCTGCCGGTTATGCCGGATCAGGAGGGCCATTTCCCGGCCGGAAACGACGATCACCACGACGCCGAACAGGGTTTGCAACAGGTCTCCTCGAAGCAGGGTGAACAGGGCAAATCCGGCCACCAGCCCCGTCGCCATGAACGGGAGGATCTTTTTGAGCAAGACCGGTGTGTCGATATAGCGGCGATGGCGGATGAAGATGTACAGGTTGGCCAGGAATGTCAGCGGCAGCAGGACCGGAAGCATCCAATGGATCGGATACAGATGTGCACCCAGGGTCAATGCGATGATGACGCCGCCGAAACCGGCCATGGTTGCGGAGCAATAGGAAAGAAAGGCGAAAAACCCAAACAACACAAAACCGGTGTCCATTTTCTATCCCGCGCCGATGGCGCCTCTTTCTGCTGCCGGGGCGTGAAACGACTGTTTCTGATGGTGCCGCTGCTAGCGGATCAGCATCCGGCCGGCGGTGCAGGCGCGGCAGGAGCCGGAGCGGAAGCGGGCCGAGTCCGACAGGGCCAGCACGCCGGTGACCGATGAAGGATCGGACACCTCCTTGCGGACGAACAAACGCTGGACGTCTTCGACCAGCATCTGCTGGATGGCGTCGGACAACCGTGCGTCGGCCGGTATGGAATGAACCGGGCTGTTCATGATGCCCCGCGCCCGGGTTTCCGATGAGACCCCGTGGTGATAGGCGACAACCAGATCGGTCTTGGAAATGACGCCCACCGGGGATTCGGATTCGTCCATTACCAGCACGGCGCCCATGTGGTGGGCGGACAGGCTTTCGATCACGCCAAAGAGCGTATCCGAGGCCCGGCATGACCAAGCACCTCTTGTCATGACGTCCCTTACGGTGAGGCGGGCGGACGGCTCGATCGGAAGTCGTTTTTTCCGCTTTTTCGCCATTCCGCGTTCGCAGGCCCGGCAATATCGGTACAGCAGGCCCACGATCTCCGCATAGGCCACCGCACCGATCACTTCCCCCCGGTGTGCGCCGATCACGTAGATCCTGTGTACACCGGCGGCTTCCATGATCTCCAACGCATCTTCCACCGAATCATCCGGAAAACAGGCGATGGGCTGGCCCCCCATGACGCTGGCCAGCGGTGTCGAAGTGGGCATTTGGGCATACATAGCGCCCAACAGGTCGGTCTTTGACACCACGCCGCAGGGCATGTCGTTATCGGTGAGCAGAACGGCATTGGCCTTGTACCGGATCATCAAGCGGATGGCCTGGGCGATCTCCCCTGTCTGGGGCAGGCGGACGACCTGCCGGCGCATGGCCTCTGAAACGGGAATGCCGCTGAAGACGCTGCGGGATTCGACGACGGGCATGATGTCTCTCCCAAGATCAGGGAACATGGCCGTTCGGTTATTGGAGAATTCGAACTTGTTTCGGATTTCGATATCCGGATTTGGATAGTTGAGTCTTCCGATTTTCGTGATGACGAACCCATTTCCAACCGCGGCGGCCTTTGAAGTCATTATGGCGCTGCACTTCACTCCGGCTCGGACGAAAAAAGGGTCATCAGACGGTGGAATACTTCCGACACGTAGACGATGCCCACCACCGTCTTTTCTTCTACCACGGGAAGCCGCCGGATGTGCTTTTTGATCATGATCTCGGCGATCACCATCAGGTGGGTGTCGGGCCGGACGGTGACCACCTCGGTGGTCATGATGTCGTCGACGCGTATCGAACCGATGGTCCTGAGCCGGTTCCGGTAGACCTGGGTCGGATCCAGGTCCTCCATCTCCCCGAAGATGGCCACGTGCTTGGGCTGCACATAGTTCAAGATGTCGTACATCGATAGCATGCCCACCAGCCGGTCCGCATCGTCGGTCACCATCATCCCGAAGATCTTTCTCCCTTCGCTTTCCGAGGCCTTTTGAAAAGCCGAGACCGCCTCGGCGAGCGTATGATGCGGGCTAAGGGTGTGAAAGCGGGTGTCCATGAAATCTTTGGCGAACATGCATAAAGCTCCTGCAGCGGTAAAAAGGGGAATGGGCCGGGTTTCCGTTCAAGCGCAACACCGGCTGTAAAATCCCTTTTTTATACTTATTCGACCCCCCAGATCTCCACGATGCTGGGATGGAAAAAATTTCCGCCGACCGTGTTGATCGTAATGCCGGTAATCAGCGCAATCAGGCCGCTGAAGCGCTTCCCGACCTCTTCGACCATGGACGACAGGTCCTCATCGATTCGGTTTTCCAAAAACCGGGTCGCTTCGACGATATCCGGAGCCCGGCCCGCCTCGCTGCAGCGCTGAAGATAGGGAAGCATGATCTGCTCCACGGCGTACTGCTGACGGTCCAGGGGGTCGGGCTTTCGACGGCTTACGGCGTCGTATCCTGCGTCCAGGACCCCGCAAAGA
>JASFPT010000070.1:0-15767 GCA_050115795.1 Desulfobacterales bacterium | reverse complement strand
AATTGGGCCCGATATTTGAAATCTTCGGTCTTCGGGGGCGGTACGGTGACCGCCCCTACGATGCCGTGCCGGATGGCGTTGTTTTTCGTAGGGCCGGTCACTGCACCGGCCCAGTCAAAAGGAAGGCTGAATTGGGCCCGATGTTTGAATTCTTCGGTCTTCGGGGGCGGTACGGTGACCGCCCCTACGATGCCGTGCCGGATGGTGTTGTTTTTCGTAGGGCCGGTCACCGCACCGGCCTGCCGATAGAAAGGCCGAATAGGGCAAGCGCTTAGGTTGGGCTGAACTTGTGAAGCCCAACATTTCCAGCAGACTTCCCGAATTCACCCGCCTCCATCATTCCATCATTCATGGGATGATGATCGCACACCCGAGAAGTCATCGCCCGAAAACAGGCTTTCGGATTTCTCCGGGCAATTCATTGTTGGGCTTCGCTTCTCCCAGCCCAACCTACGAGCTAAGAACAAGGTCCATTTCATGCCGGATTCGTTGGTATTTGGCTTTTTGACCCGGTACGGCCTGCGGAGCGACTTGTCCGGCGCCTTGTTCGGCGTCGCTGAAAACGAAGGCGGAAGCTGAAAGCCAAGACCGAAGTTTAGCCAAGCCTGGTGCCCCACCCAAGGCGTTGCGTTTTCCGCGGCCTAATCCAAGGCGGCCAGTATTTCCGAGGCCATTTCCAGGAGCAGGTCCTTGGAAGGGTCGCGGATGATGTAGCGGTGCGTTCCCATGGCGCCCTGATAGACGATCGGGTTTTCACCGTGCTCGGCCAGCCGGTCGCCGAAGCGCTCCAGGATGTCTTGGTGGGAGGCGAGGTAGTTTCGCCCCCGCCGGCCGATATAGGCGCAGTGGTATTTTTTCACGGATGCCACCGATGCCCGGCCGTGGGCGATCATTCGTGCGTAGGCGGCGTACAGATCGTCGTCCACGCTGTAGTTCATCATGTCGAGGATGGGGCCCCCGGGCGGGCGGCAGTTGATCTCGATGGGCATGTGGTCGCCGTCCATGTCGAAAAACTCGAAGTGGAAAAACTTTCGCCGGATCTCGAACGCCTCGACCAGACGCCTTCCGACGCGGGCCAGCTTTTCCGGAATGGTTCGGTTCAGATAGAAAAACGTGTCTTTGCCCAGGACACAATCGAGCACCCCGTCCCCATAGGTCAGCGAGCTTTCAAACAATACCCTGCCGTCCCGGTCGACCAGACCGTCGTAGGTGACGATCCTCCGGTCGACAAACTCCTCCAGCACGTAGTCGCCGGCGAGCTGATCCAGGCAGCGCGTGAGTTCCGCCTCGTCGGCCACCTTCCAGATCCCGGCGGCCCCGACCCCGACATCCGGCTTCAGGATCAGGGGATAGCCCAGTGCATCTGCCAGCCGAAGCGCATGGGCGGCGTCCTGCACTTTCTCCCCCCGCGCCACCGGCAGCCCGGCCTCCTGAAAACGCACCTTCATCCCGCTCTTTTTCTGGAGCCGGTCCAGGTCCGGCGGCCGGATACCGTCGATGCCGCAGGTTTCGTTGATCCGTGCTTCCAGGGGCAGCCACGTTTCGTTGTGGGATTCGACGATATCGAAGCCGGGCGGCACCCCTGCCGCCGCCTGGGCGCCTTGCAGCTCCGACAGGGCCGCCCTGACGGCAGGAAACGATTTCAGATCCGTCCGGGCATAATATCGGATGGCCGATCTCACCGGTTCGGGCATGGAAAAAAAGTCGGCCTCGCCGATGGCCCAGACGTTTACCCCCTGCTCATGGAGCCTGAGGACAAACTGGCCGTAGTTGGGCGGAAACTCAGGGGAGATGTACAAAAACGCAACCATTCAAGCCATCCGCATCATCAAGCACGTTGGCAGGCATCCCCCGGCGGCGGAGCCGCCGTCATGAAATCGCATCGACGATTTCATTTCGAATGGTCCCGATTCCTTCGATCTCGCATGCCACCACGTCGCCGGCCTGGAGCAGCACCGGTGGGTCCCGGAAGATGCCGACCCCGGCCGGGGTGCCGGTGAGAATGACATCGCCGGCCTCCAGGGTGATGTCGCAGCTGACATCTTCGATGATCGTTTCCACGTCAAAGAGCATGTCGGCCGTGGTGCCGTCCTGCATGACCCGCCCGTTGACCTTGGCGGTGAGGCGCAGGTTGTGCCAGTCGCCGATTTCGTCGGGGGTGACCAGAACCGGTCCCAGGGGGGCGAAGGTGTCGAAGCTCTTTCCGCGGAACCACTGGGAGTCGGCAAACTGGGCGTCCCGGCCCGACACGTCGTTGCCCACGCAAAAGCCGGCGATCACGGAGGCGGCTTCCTTGCGGGAGACCCGCTTGGCCTGGCGGCCGATCACCACCGCCAGTTCCACCTCCCAGTCGATCTTTCGGCTGCTTTTGGGCAGCAGGATCGGGTCGAAGGGGCCGTTGAGCGCGCCGGGCGCCTTGGAAAAGAGAAGCGGTCGTTCGGGCCGGTCAAAGCCCCCTTCCTTGGCATGCTCGGCGTAGTTTTTCCCCAGGCATACGATCTTGGAGGGCCGCACAATCGGCGCACCGAGCCGCTCCACCATGGGGCGGCCCCCTGCGGAGAGCCCCCGGAGCCGCTCGGGCCAGCGCTGTTCGAAAAAGTCGCAGCCGATGTCCGGGATCTGCGGAAAGTGTTCCCGCAGATCGATGATGCGGTCCCCGATCAAAAGGCCCGGCCGCTCGTTTCCTTTTTCCCCATATCGGATGAGGCGCATTTTTTTCTCTTTTCTTTTTTGATTTGTTTTTTGTCGATAATTGATGGGTTGAATCGTCGAATCGCTAAATGGTTTTTGGTTCACCGAAGAGCCATTTTCGGTGACTCCCTATGAGGGGTATGGGAACGTAGGGCGGGACACCGCACCCGCCCGGTCGGGGGGAGGCCGGATACGGGAGAATTATGGCGTCTTCGGCTTTCTGGGCGGGTACAGTGCCTCACCCTGCGAAAGAAATGAATGCTTTCCCCCAATCAACGGATCGACCCATTAACCCGTGCCCTCGGCTCGGCCGCCTAATCTTCCCGCCTTCGCTTTTTCCCCGCGCCCGCCTCCCGCCGCCCCTCGGCCAGCCC
Source organism: Desulfobacterales bacterium (assembly GCA_050115795.1). Classification (GTDB taxonomy): domain Bacteria; phylum Desulfobacterota; class Desulfobacteria; order Desulfobacterales; family CAFBRK01; genus JAIPEL01. The sequence goes on along the minus strand of JASFPT010000070.1, from coordinate 12,702 downwards.
GTCCCGGTAGCGCTTTTCCGCATACCAGTCGATCTGGCGGCAGATGCCCCGCACGATGCTCACTTCCTTGGCCCGGGCCCGGATCCGGGTGAAATGCTGCCGGATCCGGTGCATCCAGTAGTCGGGGTTCTCCGGGTTGATGTAGCAGATCCGCACCAGGATGTCCCGGAGCTGGTCGTACATGCCGTCGAGCTGGTGGCGGCTGGCCATTTTCGGCACGAACGGGGGCTTTTCGGACAGCGTCGCTTTGAACAGTTCGTAGCAGACCACCATGACCGCCTGGGCCAGGTTCAGGGAGGTGAACTCGGCGGTGGGAATGGTCACCAACCGGTGGCAGAGGCGAAGGTCTTCGTTGGTCAGGCCGCGGTCCTCGGGACCGAAAACCACCGCCACCCGGTTGTGGCGGGTGATGGGAATCAGCTCCAGGGCCAGCCCCTCCGGCGTGAGCACCGCGTCCCGCTGCCCGCCGCGCCTGGCCGTGGTCCCCACCACGTACTGAAACGGGCCCAGGGCCTCGGCCAGGGTTTCGTAAGCCTCGATGTTTTTGACCGTATCGCCGGCGGCGTGGGTGGCCAGCCGCAGAACCCGCACCAGGTCGAACTGCTCCGGGGCCACCACCAGAAGGCGGCCGATTCCCATATTGCGCATGGCCCGGGCCACGGACCCGATGTTCTCCGGGTACCGCGGCCGGTGCAGCACCACTGCTATATTGGACAGGTCAAGGGACGCTGGAGGCATCACCCGGTGATTTCAAAGGCGTTGAAAAAATAGCCGATTTCAAATTCGGCCGTCTCCGGTGCGTCGGAGCCGTGGACGACGTTCTTTTCGATGTCCGTGGCGAAATCGGCCCGAATGGTGCCCGGCGCCGCTTCCTTGTAGTTGGTTGCGCCCATCAGCTCCCGGTTCTTGGCAATGGCGTCTTCTCCTTCCAGGATCAAGACCACCGCCGGACCCGACGACATGAAATCGGTCAGGCTGTCGAAGAAGGGTCTTTCCCTGTGAACGGCGTAAAACCCCTGGGCCTGGGCCTTGTTCATGTGAACCATTTTCATGGCGGCGATTTTCAGTCCGTTTTTTTCGAACCGGCGGATGACCTCTCCGATCAGGCCCCGTGCCACTCCATCCGGTTTGATGATCGACAACGTTCTCTGGCTCATGTTCGGGTTTCCTTTCCATTGCAAATGCGGAGTCAGCCCCTGTGGGCCGAAGATCCAGTGCTTGACCGGGGCGGTGGCCCCCGTCGGGAGTTCAGACAGATTGCGGCTCTCCTAACAGAAGGGTTCTGCCAAGTCAACAATGACGGGAAACGGCGGAGGAAGGCGGCTTGGCATCGCCTTGACAACAATCGGCATTTGCCTTAAAAACAGACTTTCCGCCGTCGGCGCTGGATGCAGATGGCCGATTCATCGCCAATATCGAAAAACGACCGGCATCAGGCCGGTTTTTCCGTCTCGGGCCCCTATCGGCATGAAGAAAAAAAAGAGTAAAAATATTCGCAATATCGGGATCATCGCCCACATCGACGCCGGCAAGACGACCGTCACCGAACGGGTCCTGTTCTACACCGGAAGATCCCACAAGATGGGGGAGGTCCACGACGGCGAAGCGGTAATGGACTGGATGCCCGACGAGCAGGAGCGGGGCATCACCATCACATCGGCGGTGACCACCTGCAACTGGAAGGACTGTGAAATCCACATTATCGACACGCCGGGGCACGTCGATTTCACCATCGAGGTGGAGCGCTCGCTTCGGGTGCTCGACGGCGCCATCGGGGTCTTTTGCGCCGTTGGGGGGGTGGAGCCCCAGTCGGAAACCGTCTGGCGCCAGGCCGACAAATACCGGGTTCCGAAGATCGCCTTTGTCAACAAGCTCGATCGGATCGGCGCCGACTTCTTCCGGACGGTCGACATGATGAGAAATCGTCTCAAGGCCAACCCGGTGATTCTCACCCTGCCGGTGGGGGTGGAAGACGCGTTTTCCGGGGTCATCGATCTGATTTCCATGACCCAGATCGTCTGGGACGACGACAGCCTCGGTGCCGCTTTTCAGGAGGCCGAAATCGACCCGGAGTTGCGGCCCCAGGCGGACGAGTACCGGGAAAAACTGCTGGAGGCCGTTGCCGAAGTCGACGATGAGCTCATGGAGGCCTACCTTTCCGAGACCCCCATCGAAGAGGCCCAGCTGCTGGCGGCCATCCGCAAGGCGACTTGCCGCCTTCGAATCGTGCCGGTCTTGTGCGGCAGCGCCCTGAAAAACAAAGGGATTCAGCCGCTGCTCGACGCCATCGTTCGGTATCTGCCGAATCCCGAAGAGGTGCCGCCGATTCAGGGGGCCGACCCGGAGACCGGGGAAATCATCGAATGCCCGGCCAAGGTATCGGCACCGCTGGCTGCCCTGATTTTCAAGGTGGCCATGACCGAAGGGCGCAAACTCTCCTATGTCCGGCTTTACAGCGGAAAGATCAAGGCGGGACAGGACGTCTACAACCCGAGCCGGAAAAAGAGTGAAAAGGTCTCCCGGATTCTGCTGATGCACGCCAACAAGCGGGAACGGATCGACGAGGTCGAGGCCGGCCATATCGTCGGCATCGTGGGACTGAAGGAGTCCTCCACCGGAGAGACCCTCTGCGCCAAGGACCGTCCCGTGCTGCTGGAGAACATCGAATTTTACGAGCCGGTGATTTCAGTCGCCATCGAACCCAAGACCCACGCCGATCAGGAAAAGCTCGAAGAGGTCCTGGAAAAATTCCTGGCCGAGGACCCGACTCTCCGGGTCCGGAAAGACGAAGACACCGGACAAACCATCCTGTCGGGAATGGGGGAGCTTCACCTGGAAGTGGTCACCAGCCGGATGCAGCGGGAGTTCAACACCCGCGTGAACGTCGGCAAGCCCCAGGTCGTCTACCGGGAGACCATCGGCAGCGCTTCCGAGGCGACCGCGGTGTTCGACCGGGAGGTAGCGGGCCAGAATCACTACGGAGAGGTTCGGCTCCGGCTCGAGCCGCTTCGCCGAGGGCAGGGGAACCGCTTTCGATCGACGGTGTCTGAAGAAACGATCCCGTCAGCATACCTTCCGGCCGTGGAACAGGGCGTTTTAGAGTCGCTCGAAAGCGGGGCGCTGCTCGGCTATCCGGTGGTGGACGTCGAAGTTCAGCTCGTGGGCGGCGGGTTCCGCGAGTCTTCGGGGAGCGAACTGGCCTACCGGGTCAGTGCTTCCATGGCCTGTCAGGACGCCCTTCGGCAGGCCGACCCCTATCTGCTCGACCCGTACATGAAAACCGAAGTTTTGGTGCCGGAATCCTTCATGGGGGACGTGATCGGAGACCTCAATGCCCGGGGAGGCAAGGTGGAGTCGATCGAACCCCGGGCGGGGCTCCAGGTGATCGAGGCCATCGTGCCCCTGGCCAATATGTTCGGATATTCGACAGACCTGCGCTCGGCCACCCAGGGCCGGGGGACCTTCTCCATGCACTTTTCCCACTTCGACAAAAAATAGCCGGCGCCGCTTATTCTTCCATTTTCTTTTCCTGCAGGCGGGCCTCTTTGAGAAATTCATCGATCTGCCGCCGCCTTTCCGAATCCTGCGTCAGGAGCTCCCTGGCACGGGTCAGGTGAAAAACCGCGTTTTTCACATCCCCCTTCTGCTTGTAGTAGATGCCCAGGTTGTAATGGGCCTCGCCCTTCTTGTCCAGGCGACTGTAGACTTCGCCCAGGGCGTAGTAGGCCGGAATGAAGGCCGGCCGCTGACTGACGAGATTTTCCAGGGTCCAGACGGCACGGTCGAGCTGTCCGGTCTGCATCCGGGCCTGCCCCAGATAATAGGACCGCTCCGGATCGAACGGGGGAAGGTTCTCGGCGCTTTCCAAAATTTCCAGGGCCTTTCCGTATTGGCCGTCCTGGTAATAGACCCTTCCCAGATCGGTCAGGAAATCCGAGTCGAAGGGGCGAAGGGACAGCGCCTTTTTCAAGCATGCCAGCGCCTCCTGGCGATTTCCGGCCCTGGCCTGCAACAACCCCATCCCGTATTGGCCCAAAGCCTCCTGATCCGATCCGGCGATCATCCGCTCGTAGCGGGCCTTGGCGTTTTGGGCGTCCCCGTAGAGGGCGATCAGCCGGGTTTGCATCTTTTGGAATGCATATGGATCCACGTTCCGGGTGGAGGTGTCGCTGTTTTCCATCCAGGTGTCGATGAGGGCCAGTCGGTCTTCCACGGCGGGGTGGGTCATCAGATAGTTGGGCACGTCGCCGAACCAGTTTTTGCTCCGGATGAGCTGGAGTGCAGAGAGCAGCCCCCTGGCGCTGTAGCCGGCGCTTTTGAGATACTGCAGCCCCAGCTGGTCTGCCTGGAGTTCGTCTTGGCGGCTGTAGGCCAGGGTCAGCGATTGACCGGCCGCCAGGGAACCGACCGTCAGCGCTTGCGCGGCGGCGGAACCGGCCGCAGGCCCCAGCAGAGCGGCGGCCACGATGCCGGCCAGGGTGGCGGCACCGATCTTCTGCGATCGGGCGATTCGATCGGAAATATGACGCGCGGTCACGTGACCGATTTCGTGGGCGAGGATGCCGGCCAACCCGTCTTCCCCGCCCAGGTTTTCCAGCAGGCCGCTGTTGATGAAAATGTGACCGGCCGGGCTGGCAAAAGCGTTGTAGACGTGCTCGTTGACCACATAGAAATGGAAGCGAAACGGCTGTGGCGGAAGGTGGGCAACGATTCGCTGGCCGACTCGGTTGACGTAGTCGACCACCATCGGATCCTCGATCAGGTCGAGCTGCTGGCGAACCATCGCCATAAACTCCCGGGAAAGCACTTCCTCTTCGCCGACGGTGATCGCACCGGCCCTTCCGTTCGGGAATACAAGGGTCAGAAGCATCAAGGCGGCCAGAAAGGCCGCCGGCATCTTTTTCAACATCGTCTTGTCTCCGCAAAAAAGCGGCATCCTCATCGAGCCCCCGGGCCGGCTCCGGGGCAGAGGATCATCCCGGATCCGGGCGGCTGCTTTGTGTTGCGTCACAAGGGGCCGATTTTCACGGCCGGGCCCCTTTTTCCAGTCTTCAAACGGTAAGCATCACAGCGCCCGGTTTCTACTGAGAACGGGCGCTTTTGAAAATATCGCACAATTCAAATGGCTTTTCAAATCCGGCCTCCTGTGATAGACAACACCGGTTATGGCGCATGTTCTTTGCATAGCGAACCAGAAGGGCGGGGTGGGCAAGACCACCACGGCCATCAACCTGTCGGCCGCACTGGCCGCGTCCGAAAAGCCGACGCTGCTGGTGGACTGCGACCCCCAGGCCAATGCCACCACCGGTGTGGGCATCGACAAAAACGGCGTATACCAGACGCTTTACCACGGACTGATCGGCGAGGCCCGCGCCGAGGAGCTGATCATCGGCAGTGAAATCGAAGCCCTGAAGGTGATCCCCTCCCGGGTGGAGCTCATCGGATTCGAGGTGGAGATGATCGACGCACCGGGCCGGGAGGAGCATTTAAAAAATCTGATCGGCCAGGTGGCCGACCGATTCGAATACATCATCCTCGACTGCCCGCCTTCACTCAGTCTGCTGACGGTCAACGCCATGACGGCGGCAGACGACATGCTCATCCCCCTTCAATGCGAGTTCTACGCCCTGGAGGGGCTCGGCCAGCTGCTGCAGACGATCCGCCGCATCCAGAAGGGGCTCAACCGACGGCTCGGCATTGCGGGTATTTTGCTGACCATGTTCGACAAGCGTACGAACTTGGCCTATCAGGTCGCCGAAGATGCGGAAAACTACTTTCAGAACCTGGTGTTCAAAACCGTCATCCCCAGAAACGTGAGGCTTTCCGAGGCGCCAAGCTTCGGCAAGCCGATTCTGCTCTACGATGCGACATCGGCAGGGGCGATGAGCTATTTTGCGCTGGCCAAAGAGATCATGAACGGCAAGACGGAACCGGCCCATGTCAAAGGATAGTCCCACAAAAAAGGCGGGCGGCGTCCGCCAGCGAAAGAAGCTCGCCCTCGGCCGGGGTCTGGATGCCCTGATCCCGGATCTTGCCCCGGAGCCGGAAACCCCCGGTGATTTTTTCGAATGTGAAGTGGACCGAATCCGCCCCAACCGCTTTCAGCCGCGGCGGGATTTTCTCGATGCCGATCTTGAGGAACTGAGCCGGTCGATCGCCGAGCAGGGGGTCATCCAACCGCTGCTGGTTCGCCGCGACGGGGATTCCTTCGAGCTGATCGCCGGGGAGCGGCGGCTGCGCGCCGCAAAGATGGCCGGTCTGGAGCAGGTGCCGGTGGTGGTCAAGACGGTCAACGATGCCGAGCTTCTGGCCCTGTCGATCATCGAGAACATCCAACGCGCCGATTTGAACCCGGTGGAAGAAGCCGACGCCTATCGCCGCCTGATGGACGAATTCGGCCTGACCCAGGAGCAGGTGGCCGACCGGGTCGGAAAGAGCCGGCCGGCGGTGGCCAACTACCTTCGCCTCCGGGGACTTCCGGAGCCGATCAAGGCCAGTATCGTCTCCGGCGAGCTCACCATGGGCCACGCCCGGGCGCTTCTCGGCGCCGAAACCGCCTCCCGGCAGCTGGCGGCCTGGCGAAGCGTCGTCAAAAAGGGGCTTTCCGTGCGGGAGACCGAGGCATTGATCCGGCGGCTCAAAAAGGAAGCCCAAACGCCGAAGCCGACCCGCCCGGCCGCGGAGCCCTACTTTTCGGATCTTGCCGACCGCCTTTCCCGCCGATTCGGCACGCGCGTCAAAATCCAGCGCCGGGGCAAAAAAGGGCGGCTCGAAATCGAGTTCTACTCCGATGACGACCTGGATCGACTGTTGGCGCTGCTCGGCCAGCAACACTGATCTGCAACGGCCTTTGTCCGACCCGATGGGCTGCCGACGCCGACGGACTTCCCACTTCCGGAAGAACCATTGAAAACAACCCGTGGCAAGCTGCAGGCGGGGTGTTCCCGCAAGGGGTTTTCACCCATAAAGATTCGCTCGTTGCCCCATGGCAAGCCGCCGACGCGCCAGAGCCGCGATGGCGACGGTGCGCTGCGGGCAATGCGTTCGCTGTTTCGGTTTACATGACACTGCACATCATCGTCGACGGCTATAACATGATCCGCCAGTCTTCCGATCTTCGCCGCTACGATCGGTTCGATCTGGCGTCGGGGCGGGAAGAATTGCTCCGGCGCTTGGCCGAATACCGCAAGGTGCGTCCGCACCGGATCACGGTGGTCTTCGACGGTGCCGGCGTGCCCCTGCCGACTGAGGAACGGGACCGGGTGCGGGGGATCGACGTGCGCTTTTCACGGGGGGGCGAATCCGCCGATACGGTGATCCGCCGAATGGCCGCCAGAGAAAAGGAGCGGGCCCTGGTGGTCAGTTCGGACCGGGGCGTCTCCGATTTTGCCGCCGCCCGCGGAGCTGCGGTGATCGACTCCCCTGCATTTGAAGAGCGGATCGAGATCGGTCGCCATGCCGGTCAGACAGAGGGGGGGGAGCCGCCGGCTGCCGGCTGGACGCCCACGACCCGTAAAAAAGGACCCAGCCGAAGGCTGCCGAAGCGGCAGCGCCGGAACCGGCGTAAACTGGGAAAACTATAGGGCCGACCCGGTTGACGGGCCGCGCCGCGATCTGATAGGCATTACGGCCTCGGAGCCAACCCAAGGGTGGAAAGTTACGCTATGATGCGCATCTGCGTGGTGGACGGACAAGGCGGCGGTATCGGCAGCACCATCATCCGGAAAATCAAGGAGATTTACGAGGAAACCGTGGAGATCGTTGCATTGGGCACCAATGCCATTGCCACGGCGCAGATGCTCAAGGCCAAGGCCAACCGGGGGGCATCCGGAGAAAATGCCATCGCCCGAACGGCCCCAACGGCCGATCTGATTATCGGCCCGATCGGGATCGTCATGGCCCACGCCATGATGGGGGAGGTGACCCCCAAGATGGCCGAGGCGATTTCCGCAAGCCCGGCCAAAAAGCTGCTTCTTCCGCTGACCCAGGAAAACGCGGAGATCGTCGGGGCATCGCTGCTTCCGCTGCCCCGGCTGATCGAAACGATGATCGAAAAGAACCTAACCGCCATTTTCGAAGGAGGCGAGAATCACCATGTGTGAGGCCAACGCGTATCTTGTTGAAAATGATGAGGAAAAGTTGGTGATGGAGGCGGTGGACACCGTCGTTCCCGAAGACGGCGGGCTGCGTTTGGTGAGCATATTCGGAGACCAGAAATTTGTAAGAGCAAGGATCCACTCTCTCTCCCTCGTCGACCACAAGGTTTTCCTCAAAAAAACCGAATCTTGAAATCGCTCCGGCGATTTTATCAACGTTTTCCGGTCTGATGACGGTTTTGCGGTCGGTTACGACCGCCCTTTTTCTATGAAACTCATTGCCGCCAAGACAGCCGGCTTTTGCATGGGGGTCCGCCGGGCCGTGGAAATGGCCCTGGACGCCCCCGGGAAGCAGTCGGCGCCGATCTATACCTTCGGTCCGCTGATCCACAATCCCCAGGTGCTCGATCTGATGCGGGAAAAAGGCATCTCCGTTCTGGAGCGGATTCCCGAACGCGGCACCGGCACCGTGATCATCCGGGCCCACGGGGTTGCCAAAGATGCCCGTCGCCGGCTGATGGAGGCCGGCTTCAATGTCGTGGACGCGACCTGCCCGCGGGTGATCAAGGTCCAGACGATCATCGACCGCCACGCCCGGCAGGGATGCGCCTCGATTATCGTCGGTGACAAGGAACATCCGGAGGTGACCGGTCTGCTCGGATACGCCAGGGGCCACGGGTTCGTGGTGGAGAGTATCGAGGAGCTGGCGGGCCTGCCGCGCTACGACAAGGCGATCATCGTCGCACAGACGACCCAGAATACGCGCTTTTTCGAGGCTGTGCGCGGGTGGGCCGAAGAACATGTTCCCCACTACAAGGTGTACAACACCATCTGCGACTCCACCGATCGTCGTCAAAAAGAGGTGCAGCAAATGGCCGGCACCGTGGATGCCCTGGTGGTGGTCGGCGGGAAAAACAGCGGCAACACCCAGCGGCTGGTCGAAATCGGGCGGGCCGACGGCGTTGCCACCTACCATATCGAAACCGAAGCCGAGCTCGACCTCGAGGCCCTTGCCTCGGCCGAAACCATCGGCATCACCGCCGGAGCTTCGACGCCCAACTGGATCATCAAGCGGGTGTACCGGACCCTGGAGACCTTGCCGTTTCGCGGGGCCAGGACATGGATCAGAACACTGTTCCGTCTCCAGCGGGGCCTGATGATCACCAATGTCTATGTGTCGATCGGCGCCGGGTGCCTGTGCTACGCGTTCAACCGTCTGCTGGAGGTGCCCAATTCGGCCCCGTTCGTGCTCATCGCCCTGCTCTACGTCCAGTCGATGCACATTTTCAACAACCTGACCGGCATCCGCGCCGACCTCTACAACGACCCGGAAAGAGCCGCCTTCTACAACCGCAACAAGCCGGTGCTTACCGCCTCGGCACTCGTTGCCGGGGCTGTCGGCCTGATGACGGCCCTGGCGTTGGGCACCGGACCGTTTCTGATCCTGTTCGCCATGAGCCTCATGGGTCTTTCCTACAACCTGCGGATCTTGCCGGCCCGGTTGAGCGGCGGGCGCTACCGGGGCCTTAAAGACATACCCGGCGCCAAAACCCTTCTGATCGCGGCGGCCTGGGCGGTGGTGACCGCAATTTTCCCCTCTCTTTCGGCGACCGGGACTTTCACGCCGGCAGTAGCGACCGTTTCGCTTGCCGCAGCGCTGATCGTCTTCGCCCGAACGGCCTTTTTCGACGTGCTCGACATGCAGGGAGACCGCATCGTCGGCCGGGGCACCATTCCGATCCTTTTGGGGGAGGCTCGCACCATTCGGCTGTTGCAATGGGTCCTGGCCGCTTCAGTGCTGCTTCTGGCCGGCGTCAGCGCGGCCGGGTGGACGGGACCGCTCGGATACGCACTGGCGCTTTGCCCCGTCTCCATGTACGGGGTGCTGATCGGCCATCAGAAAGAAAAGGTGCTGCCCGGCATCCGGCTGGAGTTTTTAATGGACACCCATTTTATCCTCGCCGGCGCCATCGGCCTTTTGTTTGCTGCCTTGTAGTCCGAAACCACCCGTCCTTGCGGGGGCCGGAGTTGCTTTCAACAGTAAAATCCGAAATTCGAATGACCAAATGACCAAAACAAAAGGCCATGGAATACGCGAGAACAAGATCCGGTGATTGTATGGGGTTTGATATCGGGTCATTCCAATTGGCCCTTCGACGTTGCTCAGGGCGGTGAGCTTTTCGAACCGTTTCGAATTTTATTCTGGATCGTGATCCGGTTGGTTCAACACAATTTGCATCCAACAAAGCGGAGAAGTTCATGGGTATAAACAAACTGGTGATCATCGGAGGCGTCGCCGGCGGCGCCTCCTGCGCGGCCCGGGCCCGGCGCCTTTCCGAGGACGCCGAAATCGTCTTGTTCGAGCGGGGTCCTTACGTCTCTTTTGCCAACTGCGGTCTGCCCTATTACGTGGGAAATGTCATCGCCGATGAGCAGGACCTTCTGGTGGCCTCTCCGGAGCTGTTCGTCGACCGATTCAACATCGACGTTCGGATCGAAAGCCTCGTCGAGTCGATCGACCGGGACAGCCGTCAGGTGGTGGTGAAGAATCTGAAAACCCAAGAGCGCTACCGGGAGACCTACGATGCCCTGGTGATCTCACCGGGTTCGGCACCGATACGGCCGAATCTTCCGGGGATCGATCTGCCGGGAATTTTCACGCTCCGAACGATTCCCGACACCCAGCGCATCGTGGAGCGCGTTCGGGGCGGCAACGTCCGCACCGCGGCCGTGGTCGGCGGGGGCTTTATCGGGCTGGAGATGACCGAAAACCTCCATCGCCTCGGTATATCGGTCGATTTGATTGAAGCCCAGCCCCACGTCATGCCGGCCATAGACCCGGAGGTGGCCTCCTTTATCCACGCCCACCTGGCGGAAAAGGGGGTTCGGCTCTGGTTGAGCAGTGCGGTTACCCGCTTCGAGGCCGTGGAACGGGGGCTTTCGATCCGTCTGGCATCCGGCCGGACGATCGATGCCGACATGGTGCTTTTGGCGGTGGGCGTGCGGCCTGAAGCAGGCCTGGCAGCCGGGGCGGGGCTTGCCGTCGGAGAAACCGGCGGCATCTTCGTAAACGATCGGATGCAGACCTCCGATCCACGAATATTTGCTGTGGGAGATGCGGTGGAAAACACCGACGCGGTCACGGGCTTGCCCTGCCTGATCCCGCTTGCCGGCCCGGCCAACCGGCAGGGGCGGATTGCAGCCGATGCATTGTTCGGGGACCATTTCGACCACCGCTTCCGGGGGGTACAGGGCACGGCGGTGGTCGGGGTGATGGGGTTGACCGTGGCTTCCACCGGCCTTTCGGAAAAGGTCCTGAAGCAGCGGCATCCCGGGATCGCGTTCGACAAGATCTACGTTCATCCGGAGAGCCACGCCGGCTATTACCCGGACGCCAAGACCATCACCTTGAAGGTTCTCTTCGACAAGACCGACGGCAGGGTTCTGGGGGCCCAGGCGGTGGGGGAAAAGGGCGTGGAAAAACGGATCGACGTGATCTCCACGGCCATCCAGTTCTCCGGAACCGTCTTTGATCTGGAAGAGGCCGAGCTGTGCTACGCGCCCCAATACGGATCGGCCAAGGACCCGGTGAACATGGCCGGGATGGTGGCGTCAAACGCCATGCGGGGGCTTTCGCCGGTGGCCCACTGGGAGGAGGTGACAGAACAAGACTTCGTTCTGGACGTCAGGGACCCAGAGGAATTCGAGCAGGGGCAAGTTGCAGGGGCCGTGCACATCCCGCTTCACGAACTTCGAAAGCGGCTGGGCGAACTGCCGAAAGACCGTCCGATCAAGACGCACTGCTACGTGGGCCAGCGGTCCCACATCGCCGTCCGCATTTTACGCCAGGAAGGGTTTGACGCCTACAACCTTTCGGGGGGCTACCGGCTCTACGAAGCCTGGCGGCGGCTTAAAAGCGGCTGAGGTGTTAAGCTGTTAAGCTGTTAAGCTATTAAGCTATTAAGCTGTTAAGCTGTTAGGCTATTAAGCTGTTATGCTGTTCAGCAGGATTGAAAAGAGTTTCCTGAACGTCTGCCTTGCTTCTTTTTCCAATCTTGCGGTTTTTTCTGGCTTACCAGCTTAATTGCTCAACAGCTCAGCAGCGCCTGCGGCGCTGCTGAAAAACGGAGGGTTCCTTTCCGGCGATCAGCCGGGCGATGTTCCCGTGGTGCCGGACCAGGATCAACACCGCGGCGACGGCTGCGGCCGCTGTCATCGCAGAAGATCCGGTGGCCTCCCAGACGGCCACCGGCAGGACGGCCGAGGCGGTCATCGATCCCACCGACACCCGGCCGGTGAAGCAGACCATCATCACAAAGACCATCAGCGCGACGACCACCGACACCGGAGAAAACGCGGCAAAGGCCCCGGCGGCGGTGGCCACGCCCTTGCCGCCGCCCCGGAACCTCAGGTACAGCGGAAACAGATGTCCGGCCAAGGCGCACAGGGCCACGGTCGCCAGAAAAATATCGCGGCCAGCGGCCCCCCCGGAGAAGAGATGCGCCCCGACCGCCACCGGCACGGCTCCTTTGGCTACATCGCCAACGAGAGTCAGCACGCCCAGAACATTTCCGGCGGTTCGCCGGACGTTGGTGGCCCCGATGTT
>JASFPT010000069.1:0-15891 GCA_050115795.1 Desulfobacterales bacterium | reverse complement strand
AGTTTGTTCGTTGTAGGCACATTTTTTGCTTAATTTAAGAGTGCCGTTTACACTGAAATCGTCGGTGGCAATCTTTCTTGGATACCAAAAAGAGCAAGAGACCAGCGTTCGCCATTGATTTTTGCCGCTCGACGGGCCGGACAAACCGGAAAGGATCAAAGCCATGGCGTTAAAAAAACTGATCGGCGAGATTCTATCGGATTTGGGAGTCGTTTCACCAGCCCAGGTCGAAGAAGCCCTCCGGCGACAGAAGGAAATATTTGAGGGGAGGACACTTCCCGACCGGGTGGAACGATCCCGCCTGGTTGCCGAAGCGCGGGCATCCGGCATATCGGAGCGGATCCCTCTGCTGGGCCAGATTTTAGCGGAGATGGGTGTGGTTTCCGAGAGCCAGCTGACCGAGGCGCTCAACGTCCAAGGCGAGATGATCCGCAAATTCTGCGATCTGGAATGCGACGCCCTCTGCTCGGTCATGGACATGGGAAACCGGGTCAACTCCTCCCTGAATCTGCTCGAAGTCCTTTCCATGATCATGCACAACGCCTGCCGGGTGACCGATTCGATGGCCAGCACGCTCATGCTGGTGGACGAAAAAAGCGGGGATCTCTTTTTCAGCGTCCCCACCGGCCCGAAGGCCGAAAGTCTCGTGGACCTTCGTTTGAAAAAGGGTCAGGGCATCGCCGGCTGGGTGGCACAGCACCAACGGCCGTTGATCGTAGACGATGTGGCCTCCGATCCCCGATTTTACCCGGGTGTTGATGAGATGTCCGGGTTTTCCACAAAATCGATCCTGGCCGTCCCGCTGAAAGCGAAAAGCAAGATCATCGGTGTGCTGGAGGTGCTCAACAAGGAGGATGGCTCTTCGTTCTCCGAAGAAGACGTGCTCTTGCTGACCATTTTTTCCGAACAGGCGGCCATGGCCATTGAAAACGCCCGCCTGTACGAGGAACTGAAAAAGCAGATTGCAGAGACCCGCCGCGTTCAGGAGCAGCTGGCCGAGGTCCGCAAATTCCAGGCCCTGTCTCAGCTTTCATCCGGACTCTCCCACGACTTTAAAAACATCCTAAATGCCATCATGGGCTTTGCCGAAATTATCCTGCTGGATGTGGAAAACGCCCAGATCCGCGAAGACGTGGAGGAGATTCTCAAGGCCGGCACCCGCGCCAAAGACCTGCTTGCGCAGATTCTGAACTTCACCCGCCAAAGCGAGCAGAACCGCATCCCGATCGAGAGCAGCACCTTGATCCACCAGGCGATCAAATCGATCCGTTCCGATGTCTCCGAGGAGATTGAAATCATCGAAGATCTTTCACGCGAAGAGATCCGGTTCACGGCGGATCCGTCCCAGATCCACCAGGTGCTGAGCGATATCCTGAAAAATGCGACGGAAGCCATCGGCAGCGCGCCGGGGACCATCCGCATCGAAACATCGCCGGTTCACATCGACGCTGAACAGCAGGGCGCAATGCTGGAACTGCGGCCGGGTGACTACCTGCGAATCCGGATTTCGGACAACGGTTGCGGGATGGATGAAAAAACCCTGAAACGGATCTTCGAGCCCTACTTCTCGACCAAAGAGCGCGGGGTCGGCACCGGCATGAGCCTCGCTGCGGTACAGGGTATCGTCAAGGGTCACGACGGCGCGGTTACGGTGGCGAGCGCACCCGGCGAGGGGGCCACCTTCGACCTCTATTTTCCCTACCAGCCCGGCCATCAACACGAAGAACCGGCACCCAGCCAGCATGGTCTGCCCCGTGGAAAAGAACGGATCCTCGTGGTGGACGACGAGGCGCCGCTGGTGACCATCCTTGAAAGAATGCTCGGTCATCTCGGATACGAGGTCCACTCCACCACCCGGCCCGAATCGGCGCTGGAGATGTTCACCAACAGTCCCGACTCGTTTGACCTGGTCGTCACCGACCTGGCCATGCCGGGCATGCCCGGAGACATGCTGGCCGAACGGATGATGAAAATCAGGCCCGATATCCGGATCATCATATGGACCGCATTTAGCGAGGGAATCAACCGTGAAAAGATGACGGAGCTGGGGATCATGGATTGCCTGGACAAGCCGGTGATCATGAGTGATCTGGCCACCACGGTCCGAAGGGTCCTCGACTGGCGGCAGTAGCTGGACCCCTTCGGAAGGGCAATTCGATCCGCCACTTGCGCTCCACCGCAATTGACGGCTCTGCAGAAACCGCGGGAAATCATACCGATCGCCGAATCGATGCGTATTTGGCACCGACAACGAAACGCCCAAACCCCTCGGAGCTTTCCATGGCGCCGCCGCTTTCACAACGGCCGATGAGCACGAAAGCGAAATGGCAGATCACTGTCAGCGTTTTCGTCGTCTGCTGGGTGCTCTATTTTCTGATTCCCTGCGTCAAAGGCAGGCAATGTCTGGCCGAAATCTCGAACCTGTTCGAATCCGATGCCGTCAACCTGATCTTCTTGATGACCCTGTTTCTGACCCTCTCTGTGCTGGCTGCAGACGCGGCGGAGTTTTTCTTCCTCCGCTTGCGGCGGCTGCCATGGTTTCGCCCCCGTCTGGGTGAAATCTTGGTGACGCGGGGTTTTATCACCGAGTCGGAGCTTTGCTGCGCGTTGGAGGAACAGCGCTTGCGAATCGGAGAATTACTGGCCAAATATGGCAGGGTGTCCACCATCGAACTGGACCAGGCGGCGGATCTCCAGCGATCCAGGGAAGGCCTTCGGTTTGGTGAAGCCTTGCTTGAACTCGGCTACGTCTCTTCGCACGACGTCTCCTGGGCACTTGAGCGGCGCAACCGGAAACTGGGAAAGATCCTGGTCGAACAGGGACTGATCAACGAATATGATCTGCGGCGAACCCTCGGCCGCATGTGGTATGGACGCAACTTCGGATTGTGATCGATCATCGATGCGAATCACGCGCAACAAATGCTGCCCGAACTGCCGGAGCACCCAATTTTATCGCATCTGCCGCAAACGGTGGATGCGCCTTTTCCGCGGATCGGCCTATTACCTCTGTTCCCGCTGCCGCCAGCGGTTTTGGGTGTTGGGGGCGATTCGAAAGCCGGTGGAGCATCGGAAAGGACCGCGCGTAGCGGTGCGGGGCGAGCTTTTCGCCTACTTCGGCCCGGCAATGGACGGTAATGAACTCGGCCCGGTCCTCGATATCGGCCCCGGGGGGTTGGCCGTTGAGTACATCGCCGACAGGCCGCTTCCGGCCGGTTCGTTTACGCTGCACCTTTCGCCCAGCCGGAAACCCCTGAAGGTCAGAAACCTCCCGGTCACCACCGTATCAGATGTTCCCACCGGTCAAACCGCACCGTTTACCGATATCGCCGTCCGAAGGCGGGGGTTGAAATTCGGCGGGTTTCCATTCCGCAAGCGGGTGATGCTTCGATGGCTCGCTTACCGATACGGCGAGCTTTAGCCCTTCTTACCGAATCGCTTCATCACCTCTCGGTATATCACGAGTTTCTGCACGTCCTGGGTCCCCTCCCCAAGCGAGGAGGCCCAGGCATCCAACGGAAACTTGTGAACCGGGTGTTCGAAAATGACCGACACTGCCCCGAAAAGATCTGCCGACCAGGCCGTCACCTGGCGCGCCAAGTCGACAGTCAGGTATTTGGCCATGGCGGCTTCGTTCCTGAAGTCCTCCCCGGCGTCTGCGGTTTGGCAGGCCTTGTAGACCATAAGCCGGGCAGCCTCGATTCGGGCGGCGTGTTCGGCGATCTCAAAAGCCTTGGCCTGGAAGTCCACGATCGGAGCGCCGAAAATCCGCCGATTGACCCCGTGGTCCAGCGCAAGCTTGAATGCGCCGGTCGCGGTTCCCAGGGTCAGGGCGCTGATGGGGATCCGGCTTCGGGTAAATACCTCCAGGACCTGCCGCAGACCGTGGCCTCGCCGCCCCAGCAAGTGGTCGTCGGCAACAAAGACCTCCGAAAGCCGGAGGCGGGTGAGGTCAGAGGGAATCCAGACCCCCTTGTTGAGCTTGGTGCGCCGGACGCCCGGGTCGCCGAGGTCCACCAGGAACATCGAAATCCGCCGGTTCCGGGGGGCGTCCGGATCGGTAACAGCGGTAATCACGGCAAGATCGGCCATCGCACCGTTGGTCACGAAGGCTTTGGTTCCGTCCAGGCGCCATCCGCCGTCCACTTTTTCAGCCGTCATCCGGATGCCGGCGACATCGCTTCCGGCGGTGTTTTCCGTATTGCCCAGGCACATGATCTTTTCCCCGGCGACCACCTGTCGGGCATACCGATCTCGCAAGGCCTCGGTGCCGAACATGGCAAGGCCCATGAACCCCAGGTCGATGTGGGCCAGGGACGCAATGGCCACGCCGGGGGACACCTCGGCCAGCACCTCGGAAAGAACGGCTTCGCGCAGCACGGAACGCTTCTCCAACCTTCCCCGCCGGAGCCGGAAACCGTACCACCCGCCCTTTCCCATGTGCCGGAAAAACGATTTCGGGATTTCCCCGGACCGGGTCCAAGACGGCAGGGGCCCACCGACATGTGCCTTTGCAAAGTCCTTGAACTCCTTCCGTTCAAGCACCAGGGCTTCGGGTATCGAAAAGTTCATGGCACTTCTTCCGTCATGGGATGGGCAGTAAAATGGTGATGTTCATGCCGCCTTCGGGTCGATTCTCGGCCGTCATGGTTCCGCCGTTGTCCTCGATGATGGCACGGCAGCGGGCAAAACCGGCGCCGATGCCCATTCTCGCTTTCCGAGCGTAAAGTGGGTCGAGCATCTCCTGAAGATCGCCTTCGGCGATTCCGGAGCCGTTGTCTGAAAACCCGATATAAACATGCCCCGATTCCGTGCCGGTGCGAATCGTGAGTGTCCCGCCGTCTTCGGTTCGGTCGGACCCGTCCTTTGCATCGAAATCCCCGCTCAGCGTTCCGATCATGCTGCAGATCACGTTCGTCAAAACCAGACGCACCGGATCGGAGCAGGCCAATCCTTCGGGCAGGTCCGGTAAAAGCGCCAAGATCACGTCCGCCTTGGCCGCATCCGGGCGCCTTTTGAGACGGGCGACCGTCTCTTCGATGACCCGGTTGATGCCGGTCGCCCGGGAGCGTGCCCGGCCCGGCCGGTTGGCGCCGTGCAGCCGATTTGCAGCCTCCCGCAGATTGTGACATGCACCCTGAATCACCTTCAACTCGGAACGGAGCCCCGCATCGCCACCGCAGCGCTTTTCCATGGAGCGGACCGCCGAATCGATGGAAGAAAGCGGCGCGCTGATTTCAGAATCAAAGGCGGCGCCCGGACTAACGGGACCCGCATCCCAGTCGGAGAAGACCCGCTCCTGCTGAAGCTCCAAAAACCGGGTGGTGTCGGTGGCAAGGCCCCGGATGCCCTTGGGCTTTCCGGCCTCCGAATAAACGGTGCCCATGACCCGAACCCAGCGGACATGGCCGTCTTTTCCGACAAGGCGGTATTCGAACGGGGAGACGATTCCGCCGTCCAGGATTCTGCGAAGGCGCTTTTCTGCCGTCCGGGCGTCTTTGCGGTGAAGCAACTTCTTGAAATGGCGCCCGACGATCTCTTCCGGGGTGTATCCGCTGAACGCTTCAATGGCCGGATTGACGTAGGTGAGCAGGCCCGTGGCGTCGGCCTCGAAAACAACCTCATGGAGGTTTTCCACGAGTGATCGGTATTTTTCCTCTTGTTCGGCGATCGCGTCTGCATCCCGCTTCTGCCGGCTCAAGTCGTTCATGATCACCGTGACGGCCCGGTGGGCCTCATCTTCGATGTAGATCATGTCCAGCCAGATCTGCCGACCCTTGATGTCGAAAAGCCACTCGCCGAGGGCGGCATCCGAACCCGTGCCGACCTGTTCCACAAGGGAAACGACCCGGTCCCTCTGGTTTCCCTCAAACAAGTCCTGTAGGGGGGTTCCCAGCAGCACCTCCTCGGGGGTGTCCAGGATCCGGACGGCCGTCGGATTTGCGTAGACGATCTCCCCGCAGAGGGTGAGCTCCAATACACCTTCGGCCAGGTGGTTTAAAATCACCTCGGCGTGTTTTTTGGAGTACAAGAGTTCCCGGGAGATTTGGCGGTAGTAGACGTCTTCCCGCCCGATGACCCGGTCCGAGAAGCCGCATTCTCCACCGGCATCGAGACGATAGAGCAGCGCCAGGATGTGGGTCGACATCTTGTCGAAGGGCCCTTTGGCGATGCAGTAGTTCGCACCGACTTCGCCAAACGAGAATTCGGCCTCGGCGGCGATGGCCGACAGGATGATGATACACGAATCGGCAAGCCGGGGCCGGCTGCGAATGATCCGGCACAACTTGTCGCCGCTGATATTGGGCATGACCTGGTCGACGAAGATTACATCCGGCGTGTGGTTCTTGAGGATCTTCAGCGCCGACAGGCCGTCTTCGGCCGTCAGGACCCGATCGCCCCGCTTTTCCAGGAGCCGACGCATATAGGTCAGCATCAGGGGGTGGTTGTCCACCACCAGGACCAGCTTCTGGCTTCGATCCGGTTTCATCCGCTCATGTTTTCCTCGGCAAAATCCCAGTTGACCAGATGGGAAACGACAGCGCGAAGGTAGTCCTCCCGTCGATCCTGGTAGTCAAGATAGTAAGCATGCTCCCAGAGATCAACGGCGAGAAGGGGTCGCAACGGCCCGGTGATCACGGTATCGGCATCGGCCGTTGTCAAAATGCCGACCGTGTCCCGGTCTTGAACCAGCCACAGCCAGCCGCTGGCGAAATGATCGGTGCCGGCCTTTACGAACGCATCGGCAAACCGGGCGTAGTCGCCGAACCGGCTTTGGATGCGATCCCCCACGGAGCCGGCCGGGGGGCCGCCGCCGCCCGGTTTCATCGACTTCCAGTAAAACTGGTGGTTCCAGGCCTGGGCGGAGACATTGAAAAGGGCCCTGGCGTCTGGGTCGGCAGCGCTGTTGACCACGATATCGGAAAGCGTCATCTCGCCATAGCGGCTTCCGCTTGCCAGCAGCAGCGTCTTTTCCACGTATCCACGCTGGTGCCGGCCATGGTGAAACGAAACGGTCCTTTTCGAGATGTAGGGTTCAAGGCCGTCGGCGGGATACGGGAGGTCGGGAAGAACGACCCGGGGCTGTTCACGGCGGCTGCAGCCGATGCCGGCCGCTTGGACAAACGCCAGCGCGCCTGCGCCGGCAGCCAGCTTTAGGAAAGCTCTGCGATCCATTCTCTTCTGCCCCATTATCGTCTGTGGCCGGGGGAATGCCTTTGCACCGCCTTGCTGGAAACCTCCGAACTGCGGACCGAGCTCGCAGTCCCCGACGAATGCGCCCTTCGAAGCGGGTCACCCCGGCTGTGTTTAGGGCCGCGGGCAGCGGCGGGGGACGGTATCCGATTTTCATAGCACAGATTCGCCGCAATGTCCCGAAGGCGCAATGCGGGGGGCGGCCGTCCGGCATCGCTTGCTTTAATCCCTTTGAAACATTGACATTTCCAACCGATTCTGGGCAGTAAGAAAAGAAGGAAACATTGCAATGCAACCGTGCGCAGGGGGGCCGCACCTGACGACAGGAGGGGCCGTCCGGCGTCGCTTCCGACGAGGGCCTGCCATGGAAAACGCCTATCAAATCTTTCCGGTCGGAATCGTGAACCGACGTGGGCAACGTCCGATCATCGAAATCTTCGAACCGTTCCGGGATGCGCTTCTGGGGCTGGACGGGTTTTCCCATATGTACGTCCTGTATTGGTTTCACGAAAACGACTCCCCGGAAAAGAGGCGGACGCTTCGGGTGCATCCCCGAAAAGACGCTTCCAATCCCTTGACCGGCGTGTTTGCCACCCATTCTCCGAGCCGTCCGAACCTCATCGCACTGTCCCGCTGCAGAATCGTCTCCATTGACCGGGGCAGCATCGAGGTGGAAGAGATCGACGCGCTGGACGGCAGTCCGGTCATCGACATCAAATGCTTCATCCCCGACAAGACACCACAGGATCACATTCGGGTGCCGGATTGGGTTTGAAATGGACGAACCGGTGGCAAGCGGCCTGACCCGGATCGAAGGCCAGATCGATCGAATCACCTACACCAGCGAGGAGACCGGCTATACGGTGGCCCAGGTGCGGGTGGAGGGCCGCAGCCTTCCGGTGACCGTGGTCGGAAACCTGCTGGCCCCCTCTGTCGGTGAGGTTCTGCAGATGGATGGGGAGTGGCGCAGGCACCCGCGCTACGGACTGCAGTTTAACGTTCACCGACATGAAACCCGCGTTCCGGCCACCGCCGATGGAATCCGGCGGTATCTCGGCTCCGGCATGATTCGGGGAATCGGGAAGGTCTATGCCGACCGCATCGTTGACGCTTTCGGTGCGCGCACCCTTGCCGTGATCGAAAACGAGCCGGAACTGCTGGCCGGCATCGAAGGAATCGGCAAAAAGCGGATCGAGATGATCCGCAACGCATGGGACGATCAAAAAGAAGTCCGAAACGTGATGCTGTTCTTGCAGGGCCACGGGGTAAGCCCCGGCTATGCCGCGAAGATCTTCAAAAAATACGGGCAGCGGTCCATCGCCGTGGTCCGCGCCAATCCATATCGGCTGGCCGAAGACATAACCGGCATCGGATTTGCCATCGCCGACCGGATCGCAGCGCAGATCGGTATCGGCAAAGACTCTCCCGAAAGGCTTCAGGCCGGTATTCTTCACACCCTGTGGACGATGGCCGGAGAAGGCCATGTCTACTTCCCCCTGGGCTCGCTTCTGGACGCCTGCTGCCAGATGCTCGCCGTGGACCGGAAGCCGGTGTCTGCCGCTGCAATCGATCTTGAGCGGGCAAAGCGGGTCGTCGTCGAGGCGCTGGCCGATGAACCGTTGGTTGCCGGTGGAAACGATCAGGCTGTTTTTCTTCCTCCGCTGTACTGGAACGAGCGGGTCGTTGCAGAGCGACTGGTTGCCCTGCTGCAGGCCCCGGGGGAAAATGCGGTCCACGCCAAGAGCAGAAACGCCCGAGCCTTCGACACAAGGCTTTCCTTCCGCCTGGCCGAAAGCCAAAAAAATGCCGTGGAACGCGCCCTGACGGACAAGGTGCTGATCGTCACCGGCGGACCGGGCACCGGAAAGACGACGATCATCTCTTCGGTGCTTCGAATCTATTCGCGCTGGACGCGCGGGATACTTCTGGCCGCCCCCACCGGTCGGGCCGCCAAGCGGATGAGCGAAGCAACCGGTGTCGGTGCCCTGACGATCCACCGGATGCTCGAATACAGCCTTCAGAAGGGGGGTTTTCAGCGCAACGAGGACAGACCGCTTACCTGCGATCTGCTGATCGTCGACGAAGCCTCCATGATCGACACCACGCTGATGGCCCATTTGTTGAGGTCCGTCCCCGACAAGGCGACCGTTGTCTTCGTTGGCGACGTCGACCAGCTCCCCTCGGTGGGAGCCGGCAACGTGCTTTCCGACATGATCGCTTCGGGGCGGATTCCGGTGGTCAGGCTCACGGAGATCTTTCGCCAGGCACGGTCCAGCCAAATCGTGGTCAACGCGCACCGGATCAACCGCGGACAGCTCCCCGACCTCTCTTTTCAGGAGCAGTCGACCGACTTTTATTTCATCGAAAAGGACGCCCCCGAAGAAGTCTGTGATGTTCTTCTCCGGGTCGTTCGGGAAAACATCCCCAGGCGGTTCGGGTTCGATCCGGTAGAGGACATCCAGGTTCTGACTCCCATGAACAAAGGAATCGTCGGGGCCGTCAACCTGAACCATGCGCTGCAGGAGGCTTTAAACCCCCACGGGGAAGGAATCGTACGGGGGGAAAACCGTTTCCGGGTCGGCGACAAGGTCATGCAGATCCGCAACAACTACGACCGGGAAGTGTTCAACGGCGACATCGGCCGGGTCGAGTCCATCGATACGGCGGGCCAGCAGGTGACCATCCGTTTCGAAGACCGGCCGGTGGTCTATGAATTCAGCGACCTGGACGAGATCGTGCTGGCCTATGCGGTTTCGGTTCACAAGGCCCAGGGATCCGAGTTCAAGGCGGTGGTGCTGCCGGTGGTCACCCAGCATTTCGTCCTGCTGCAGCGCAATCTGATCTACACGGCGGTGACCCGGGCGCGGAAGTTGATGGTGATGATCGGCACCCGCAAGGCACTGGCCATTGCAATTCGAAACGAAGCGCCGCAGAAAAGATACACGCGGCTGCAATCGAGAATCCGGGAGCGGATTTGAAAGGAGCCGGACATGAAAGCCACCCGCGTCCATCAGTTTGGAGCGCCGGAAGCGATGATCCTCGAACAAGTTCCAGAGCCGGAGCCGGGCGCCGGCCAGGTGCGGATCCATATCGAGGCGGCCGGGGTCAACCCGGTCGACACCTACATCCGCTCCGGAACGTACCACGTCAAACCTGACCTTCCCTACACCCCCGGGATGGACGGGGCCGGCACCATCGATGCTGCCGGCCCCCGGGCAGGCGGTTTGAAGGTCGGCGACCGAGTCTACTGCGCCGGCAGCCTGACCGGCACCTATGCCGAGAAAGCGGTGTGCGACTGCACCCGGGTGTTTTTGCTCCCCGAGCCGCTATCCTTTCCCCAGGGGGCCTCGGTGGGCATTCCCTACGGCGCCGCCTACCAGGCCCTTTTCCACCGGGCGCATGCCCTTCCCGGAGAGGTCGTTCTCGTGCATGGGGCCACAGGCGGCGTGGGAACCGCCGCCGTTCAGCTGGCCAAAGCCCATGGGATGAAAGTGATCGCCACCGGGGGAAGCGAAAGAGGACGCCGACAGGCGTCGGATCTGGGTGCAGATGAGGTGCTGGACCACCGCAGCCCGGATCATTTTACCCGCCTGATGGAACTGACCGACGGTCATGGGGTGGACATCATTTTGGAAATGCTGGCCAACGTCAACCTCGGAAACGACTTGACGGTCCTTGCCCGAAACGGGCGCGTGGTGGTCGTCGGCAGTCGGGGAACCGCGCAACTCAATCCGAGAGACGCCATGCAGCGAAATGCATCGATTTTGGGGATGCTGCTCGGCAGCACGGCGCCGGAAGCGTTCAAACGGATCCATGCCGCCCTGGGTGCGGGGTTGGCCAAGGGTTTTTTGATGCCGCAGGTGGCCGGAACGCTCCCGCTTTCCCGGGCATCCGAGGCCCACCGCCAGATCCTGGCGCCGGGAGCCGCCGGCCAGATCGTCTTGATCCCATGACGATGACTTTCGTAAGATGCTGCAGGAGAAAACACCGCGATGAGCACGGTAAAACGAATCGAACTGTATCACATTGCCATTCCCCTTCCGGCAACCTTTTACCCGGCATGGATTCCCGGTTTCCCCCAAAAAGAGAACCGGTTCACCCTCGTCCGGGTGACCACCGATGACGGCGTGGAAGGATACAGCGCCGGCCCGGCCATGGGCCGGGAGCGGGCGGGCCTCGGAGAGCTGTTGGGGCCGTATCTGATCGGAGAAGACGCCGAGGATATCAGGATCGTCCAACAGCGGCTGCGGGAAATCGGGTATCTGGGATGGAAAAACGCCTGGATCGAACCGGCGTTTTGGGACATCAAGGGCAAACTCGCCGGAAAGCCGGTCTGGTCCCTTCTCGGCGGCGCGCCGGAGAGCAGGGTGAGGCTGTATGCTTCCACCGGCGAGGTAATGCCCCCGGCCGAGCGGATCGAGGAGGCCGAAGCCCGCTTTTCCGAGGGCTTCCGGACCATCAAGCTCAGGGTCCATGACTTTGATGAAATCGCCGACATCCGCCAGGTCAAGGAGGTGTCGGCCGCCATCGGCCACAAGATGAAAATCGGCGTCGATGCCAACCAGGGCTGGCGGGTCACCATCGTCTCCGACGCGCCACTGTGGGACCTGGAGCGGGCCCGGCGCTTTGCCGACCGGTGCGCCGACGCAGGGGTCGTGTGGCTCGAAGAACCCCTGGCCATGGACGCCTACGATGAACTTGCGGCATTGACCGCCTACAGCCGGGTTCCGATCGCCGGCGGTGAACTCCACACCGGCGGCCTGCCCGAACTGAGGATGATGATCCAGCACCGCTGCTACAAAATATTCCAGCCCGATGCGGTGTTCGCCGGTGGAATAGGCCAGACCATCGAGGTCGCCCGGCTGTGCCGGCGCAACGGGCTGATCTATTCGCCGCATACCTGGACCAACGGCATCGGATTCGCCGTCAATCTGCAGGTGTTCGCCGCAAGCGGTTTTGCCGAAGAAAAAGAACTGGAATACCCCATCAGCCCACCGGGCTGGACCGTGGAGGCCCGGGACGGGATCTTGGAGACCCCGTTTTCCCACGACAAGGGAACCCTTACCGTCCCCGACCGGCCCGGGCTCGGCTTTGAAATCGATCCCCGCGCCCTGAAGAAATTCGGCAAGCGCTTTTTCGTGATGGACCGGAAACGTCTGGCCTGGTTCTCGATCCGCAACCGGGGCCTCAGGGCGACCTTGGAAATCAATCGAAACCGGCGCAGGTCCCGCAAAGCGTGACCTGCGCCGGAGCGATGAGTCGTTTCCTTTGGCCTTCCTTCACCAGGCCAAAAACAAAACCGCCGTCCGGAAAACCCGGGCGGCGGTTTTTGGTTTGCTTGACAAGCGCTCTTACATCTTGAGGTTGAACTTGTCGGCGATCACGTTGTAGTAGGCGTTTTCCGAAACCGTTCCCCAGACGCCCACCTGGGCCTTGAACTTCTTGAAGGCATCGTTGACCTTCCGGGCCATCGGATCCTTGGCGGCCTCTTCTTCGAGAACCTCCTTGGCCAGCTTGCGCAGGTCGTCCATAAGCGGTTCCGGAAACTGCCTCAGATCCACGTGGTGTTTGGTAATCAGCTCCTGGAGGGCGGCGCCGTTGCCTGCCTCGAACTCGCTCAGGCTCCACATGTTGGTCTCCATGGCCACGGCGTCGAGAATCGCCTGCAGGTCCTTGGGCAGCGACTCGTATGCCTTCTTGTTGAACATGACCTCCAGGGTGGTGCCGGGTTCGTGCCATCCGGGATAGTAGTAATACTTGGCCGCCTTGTAAAAACCCATGCGCAGGTCATGCATGGGGCCGACCCACTCGGTGGCGTCGATCACGCCCCGCTCCAGGGAGGTGAAAATCTCGCCGCCGGGAAGCAGGACCACGGTGCCGCCGGCTTTGGCGATCACCTTGCCGCCGAGGCCCGGAATCCGCATTTTCAGCCCGTCATAGTCCTTGATGGAATTCATTTCCTTGCGAAACCACCCGCCCATCTGCACACCGGTGTTGCCCTGGGGCCGGGGGATGATGTTAAACGGGGCATACACCTCTTCCCAGAGTTTCAGCCCACCGCCGCTGTAAAACCAGGCGTTGTTGCCCTGGGCGTTGAGACCGAAGGGGACGGCGGCAAACCACTGGCAGGCCGGGGTTTTTCCCGCCCAGTAATAGGCGGCGCCGCTGCCGCACTCCACGGTGCCGTCGGAGACCGCGTCAAAGGTGTTCAGAGGCGGCACCAGTTCACCGCCGGCAAAAACCTGTATATTGAGCCGGCCGTCAGAGGCTTCCTTGACCCGTTGGGCAAACCGCTCAGTGCCGGTCTGCAGCACGGGAAGATTGGGCGGCCAGGTCGTGACCATCTTCCAGTTGTAAGTCTTCTTGGCAATCACGTTCGGCGCAGCGATCGCGGTAGCCGCAACGGCGGCGGCCGCTCCGGTTCCCGCCTTCTTCAGGAATTCACGTCGCTTCATCTCTTGGCTCCTTTCGATCAGGTTGATAGTGAACAAATTTCTGAATTGGATTTATATAAGAGCCCTATTAAGAGCCTTTCCAAACAAAATCAAGACGCTTTGTATTCTCCCCCAGGCTAATCTGGGAAAACGACGCTCGGCAACCAGGTGACCAACTCCGGGAAAAATACCACGATCAGCAGCCCGATGAGTTGAAAAATGACAAACGGAATGATCCCGCGGTAGATGTTGCCGGTCGAAATCTCCGGCGGTGTGACCGCCTTCAGGTAGAAGAGGGAAAACCCGAAAGGCGGGGTCATAAAGGAGGTCTGGAGGTTGACGGCGATCAGGATGCAAAACCAGGCCGGATCATAGCCGAATTCGATCATGATCGGGGCCAGCACCGGCACGTGAATAAAGGTGATTTCGATAAAATCGAGGAAAAATCCGATGACAAAGATCAGCGCCATCACGATGAAGAGCACAAAATGGCTTCCGTGGGTCTCGGCGATACTGCCCAGAAAATGCCGCACCAGGCCGTCGCCGCCAAGCCCCCGGAAAACAAGTCCAAACGCGGCCGCCCCCACGAGGATGATGAACACCATGCAGGTCAGCTGAAGGGTGGTGTCCATTACCTGCCGCAGGATCTTCAGGCTGAATTTGCGGTTGGCGACCGTCAGAACGGTGGCGCCCACCGCGCCCACGCCGGCGGCCTCGGTGGGGGACGCAATTCCGGCAAAAATCGAGCCGAGCACCGCCACCATGAGAAACAGGGGTGGAAACATCGCCCGGCCTACCCGCTTTATCATGTCCCCTGCCGACATCGATGCCAGTTCTTCTCGCGGGATGGCCGGCGCCCATTCCGGCTTGAAGATGCAAACAAGTATAATATAGAAAATATACAGGCCCACGAGCACCAGGCCAGGGACGATGGCCCCGATGAACAGGTCGCCCACCGGCACGCCCACGATATCGCCGATGAGCACCAGCACGATGCTCGGGGGGATGATCTGCCCCAGCGTCCCGGAGGCGGAGACCGTTCCGGTGGTCAGCTCCTTGTTGTACCCCCGCTTGAGCATGGTGGGCACAGCCAGCAGGCCCATGGTGACCACGGTGGCCCCGACGATCCCGGTGGACGCCCCCAAAAGCGCCCCGACCACCACCACCGAGATGGCAAGCCCTCCCCGGAGCCGTCCGAACAGCATTCCCATGGTGTCGAGCAGTTCTTCGGCCAAACCGGAGCGCTCCAGCATCACTCCCATGAACACGAACAGGGGAACGGCCAGCAGCGTGACGTTGGTCATCACGCCCCAGATGCGAAGCGGCAGCAGGTTGAAAAAGGACCAGCCGAATCCGATCAGGCCGAAGCACAGGGCGGTTCCCATGAGGGTGAAGGTCACGGGAAAGCCGAACATCAGCAGAATGGTCAGGGCCAGAAACATCCAGGCGGGCAGGTACTCCATCAGGACTCCGTCTCGGATTCGATGTCTTTATCGATCTCTTTACCGATAATGGTAAACAGGCTTTTGATGCCCAAAGAGAGTCCCTGGAGCAAAACAAGGACAAAACCGGCCGGGATGCAGGCTTTGAGGACCCATCGGTAGGGAATTCCTCCCGGGTCGGGGGATCCTTCCATGATGGCGTAGGAGTTGCCGACAAAATGGAGGGAGGTGGAAAGAATCAAGTAGCATCCGGGAATCAGAAACAGCAGAACGCCGAGCAAGTTGATCCAGGCCTGTTTCTTGGGGCTCATTCGCTGGTAGAAGATGTCTACCCGGACATGGCCGTCCTTGAGGAGGGTGTAGCCGGCCCCCATCAGGAAGATGAAGGCAAACAGCCACCACTCCAGCTCCTGGGCGAAGACGAAGCTGGTCTCAAAGGCATAACGCATGACCACGTCGACGAATACCACGCAGACGACCACGGCTGTAAACCAAGCCACGAATCGGCCAACCCAGGTATTGATCCTGTCGATCCAGTGGACGATTTTGATCAAAAATTGCATCGCTCTCCGGAAACAAAAAAAGTCCCGACAAGGCCGGAATTCCAGGGATTGCTGCACGGCCGGCGGGCCGGCAGCACCTGCCACCGCCGAGCGGTGGGATATAGGGCCTTCGGGCAAGGGGAACCGTCTTTTCTGATGCAGCAAAAAGCCACATCTATTAGAAAGATAGCCCTATATAGATGGCATGGTCGATGCTGTCAATAGAAGAAATGCAATCATTTCGACTGCCTGTCGCTTTTCCCAGAAGGCTGCCGCAGA
>JASFPT010000068.1:0-15977 GCA_050115795.1 Desulfobacterales bacterium | reverse complement strand
CGCCTCCATCTCCTTGCGGCCTTTTTTGGGGGAAACCGAGTCCACGAGCTCGTGGCGCTTTCGTTCGACGACGGCCACCGCTTCCTGACTGGCCAGCTCGCCGTGCTCCAGGATGCTCAGGACCTTTAAAAACAGCTCCCGCACCAGCACGGCGGTCCAGTCGTTCCAGGCCTTCGGCCCGGTGGCCACCGAGTCGGCCACTGTGAGCAAAAAGAGCATCTTGAGGCGTTCGACGTCCCGGACCTGCCGGGCACAGGAGATCGCCGTCTCTTCGTCGTTGAGGTCCCGTCGGCTGGCCACCTTGATCAGCAGCAGATGGTCGCGGACCAGATCCGAAATCAGGGTTGTCTCCTCCGGGGAATAGCCGAACTCCTCCATCAGTTTCGCGGCGATCCGGGCGCCGGACCGGGCGTGCTTGCCCCCGGGCACCCCTTTACCGATGTCATGGAGCAGGGCCGCCCACAGCAGGGGTTTTCGGTTTCTGAGGGCCTTGTAGAGCTTTCCGCACAGCGGTTCTCGGCTCCGGTCGTCTTCGGTTCCAAAGCTTTTCAGGGTCTGCACGGTCCGAATGGAATGACGGTCCACCGGGTAGATATGGTATTCATTGTACTGGATCCGGTTGACCAAGTCGCCGAAACCGGGGATCAGCCGGGGGAGAAAGCCGACGGCCAGCATGGCGTTGAGCACACTGAATACCGGAACGGGCCCCAGCAGAATCCGCTCGAAGCTTCGCACCACCGCCGGGTCGGCGCGAAAAGCGTCGTCGACCAGGTGAGAAAATTCGGCCACCAGCCGTCGCGCTTCGTGGCTGACCGGAATTTTGAGCCGGGCGCTTTCCTCGAAAATCTGGATCAGCAGGGAAGGGGTTTGAAGAATCTTTTCCGGGGAGACGAAATCCAGCGTGTCCCGCCGCACCTCCAGGCCGGACACTTCGGTCGTCTTCAGGGACCGGCGTCCGGCGCGCGACCGCTTGGGGGCCCCGGTTTCCCGCAGAAACATCAGGTACTGGTCCTTGACCAGGGCCATGGCCCCGTGCAGTTTCCCCAGAAACCGCTCCACCGGCTTTTGCCCGTCGGCGGCTTCAAACCGCATTGCCCGGGCCAGTTTCAGTTGAAACTCCAGGTGCAACTGGTCGCATTTTCGCCCGGCCATGTGGTGCAGCCGGCTGCGCACGACCCAGATAAACGAGAGGGCATCCCGAAACCGGCGGTATTCGGCATGGGACAAGTGCCCCTGGTATTCCAGATCCCGGGGCTGGGTGAAACCGTACTCGATCTTTCCGATCCAGAGCATCGTGTGGTAATCCCGCAGACCCCCCTGGCCCTCTTTCAGGTTCGGCTCCAGCAGGTAGGAGGAATCGCCGTGCCGCCGGTGCCGAACCTCGTTGTTTTCCACCAGCCAGCGGGTGAGTTTCTTGGCCTGGCGGAAAAGAACCCGCTTGCGCATCGTTTCGAGCAATTCCGTGTAGAGCGGGGAAAAGCCGCACAGGAAGCGCGCGTCGAGCAGCGAGGTGAGCACCTCGAAATCCTTTGCGGCAATGTGGATGCATTCTTTCAGCGATCGGGTGGCATAGCCCACGTCGAATCCGATGTCCCACAGCGGGTAGACCACCTCCCGGATCAGCTCCTCGGCGGCGGACGGTACTTTTTTCTTGAACAGAAACAGCAGGTCGATGTCGGAATGAATGCACTGCTCCTGGCGACCGTATCCGCCCAGGGCAATGATGGCATAGGGGTTTTTGATCATGTCCATCATCGGACCGGTCATGCTGCGCTCGAAGCTGTCCCGGAAAAAATCGTCCAGCAGGCGGGCGTGGTCTTCCATGAAACGGGGAGCCGTTCCTTTTAGAAAGGACGCGATCATGGCCTCCCGCTGGCGGACCAGCTCCCCGGGGGCGGTTTTTTCATCGTTGAGATGTTCGAGACCTGCGTCGGACAACAGAAGACTCCTCACCGAAACGGGTTGCGACTCGGGCTGAACATAGAGCAAGAGGTATGCCACCGGTTCAGCAAAACTTTTTTTATTGAAATTTCATATGGTTGAAAAGATTCGGGCGGGAACTGAAATTCGGGCTGGAATTACATAAACGTAAGGATTCTGGCCTTTTTATGACTTTTTTGTCTTTTTTGCCAGGAAGCGGTGCCAGATGCGCCGGACTCCCTCCCGCAGGGGGCGGTAGCGGTCCGCCGGCACCCGGGCCGGCTGCTGCTGGAGACTGAGCCGGTGCATTTTGGAGCGAAACGTCAGGTAGGCCGTCCGGAGAAGGGCGGCGGTGTCGTCGTCGAGAACGCCCGCCCGGTTCAAGGTCCGGATCAGGCGCACGTTGTCGGTCCAGGCCAGGAGCGACTCGTGGCGGGGGGCGTGGCGAAGTACCAGATACTGGACGAGAAACTCGATGTCCACCAGTCCACCCCGGCCCTGCTTCAGGTCGAATTCCACCTCCTCGGCGCGTCCGCCCTTTTGCTCCCTGCGGATGCGGTCGCGCATGTCGGCCACCTCCCGGGCCAGCTGCACCGGATCCCGGTCGCGACACAGCACCTGGCGGCGAATCCGGGCGAAGGCATCGGCCATTTCCGGATCGCCGCCCACCGGCCGGGCACGGACCAGGGCCTGATGCTCCCAGGTCCAGGCATCCTTGCGCTGGTATTCTCCGAAGGCCTCCACCGGGCTGACCAGCAGTCCGGAGGCGCCGCTGGGCCGGAGACGCATGTCGATTTCATAGAGAAGCCCGGCAGCGGTGTGGGCGGTGAGAAGGTGGAGGACCCGCTGCCCCAGCCGGGCGAAGAAGGTGGTGGAATCCACCGGCTTTTTTCCCCCGATCGTGGGGGATTCGCTTCCGGCATGGAGAAACACCAGGTCCAGATCCGAACCGTAGCCGAGTTCGAACCCGCCGAGCTTGCCGTAGGCGACCACGGCAAACCCCCGCTCCAGGTCGACGCCGCCCATGCGGCACGGGGGGCGACCGTGCCGCTCCACCAGATGATTCCAGGCCAGGGAGAGCACCGCCCCGAGGACGACCTCTGCGATGGAGCTGAGATGGTCGCTGACCCGCATCAGGGGCAGCACGCCGGTGATGTCGGCGGCCGCCACCCGAAGGGTGTTGACCTGCTTGAACAGGCACAGCTCTTCCATGAGGTGTTCCAGGTCCGGCTCCGGAGACCGGGAGAGCCGCCGTTCGATTTCGTCCTCCAGTTCGCTTCGAAGCGGGGGGGCGTAGAGGGTGCGCGGGTCGAGCAGTTCATCGAGCAGGGCCGGGTGCCGGGCGAGATAGGCCGAAATCCACGGGCTGGCCTGGACCAGCCGCGCCAGGTGAACCAGGGCCGAGGGGTGTTCCCGTAAAAGGGCCAGATAGGTGGTCCGGCGCTGGATCGCCTGGAGCAGCTCCAGGAGGCGGCCGAGCAGCGTTTCCGGGTCGGCGGCGGCGCCGGCCAGCTTCAGCAGGTCGGGGATGAGCAGATCCAGCCGCTGCCGCCCTTCCCGGCTAAGGCTCCGGGTGGCGGTGTGTTCTTTCAGGTCCCGGAGACGGCGCAGGACCTCCTCGGGTCGGCCGAATCCGATCCCGGAAAGCACCCGGGTGCTCTCGCCGGTTTCGGCGTCGCCGCGCCATGCGGCGGCAAGGCGGGCCCCGACCCCTTCTGCCCCTTCGACTTTCAAAGCTTCCTCGGGCTCCAGCAGCGCGCTGAAATGACCGTGTACGGTTTCCCGGTGGCCGGCCAGCGCCTCGGCAAACGATCTTTAGGACGGGTAACCCGAGGCATAGGCCAGTCGCTGGCGGCTCCGATCGTCGGTGGGAAGGCGCTGGGTCTGCTGGTCGGAAAACTCCTGAATCCGATGCTCCACCATACGCAGGAAGCGGTAGGCGTCGATCATCTCCCTCGCCGTCTGGGCCGGGATCAACCGATGGTCCGCCAGAAGCCGGAGCACCTCGCAGATCGGCCGAACCTGGAGAGCCGGCAGGACGCCCCCGCGGATGAGCTGAAAAATCTGACCGAAAAATTCGACTTCCCGGATCCCGCCCGGACCCAGCTTGACATCTTCTTCCAGGCCCCGTCGCCTCACCTCGAGAGTGATGCTTCGCTTCATCTGGCGCAGCGCGTCGAAGGTGCCGAAATCGAGATAGCGCCGATACACGAACGGCGCCAGGCGCCGGATCAGCCGGCGGCCGGCGGCCAGGTCCCCGGCAACGGGCCGGACCTTGATCCAGGCGTAGCGCTCCCACTCCCGGCCGTAGACCTGGTAATAGCTTTCCATGTTGTCGAAGCTCATCACCAGGGGGCCGTTTTCCCCGTCCGGGCGCAGGCGGGTGTCGATCCGGAACACCATCCCGTCGGCGGTTTTCCGGCCCACCACCCGGAGCAGGCTGCGGCAGAGCTGCGCAAACCACTCGTCGTTGCTCACCTCACCGGCGGGACCCGCCGCGCGGCCCGCATCGGGGTATGCAAATACGAGGTCGATATCGGAGGAAAAATTGAGCTCCCGGGCCCCGAGCTTTCCCATGGCCATCACCACCAGCTCCTGTGGGCGGCCGTTCTTTGCCTTCGGCACGCCCGCTGTTTCACACTGCTGACGGTAAAGGGTTGTCAGGGTCGCCTGGAGGACGGCATCGGCCAGCGCGGAGAGCTCGGAAACGGTCTGGTCCAGGCCGGCGCGGCCGGCCAGGTCCCGCCAGGCGATCCGGACCATTTCCCGGCACCGGAACCGGCGAAGAAGCCGGGCCAGATCCTCCTCGGTTTCCACGCCGGAAAAAAGGGTGCAAAGCCGGCGGTGGTATTCCTCCGGCCCGTAGGCTGCATACAGGTCGCCGCTTTCATGCAGCTCCGGGAGAAGCGCCGGCTGGCCGAGACAGGACCGGTAGATAAAATCGCTGCACGGCAGCACGCGGCGCGCCTCGTTTTCCAGGTCGCCGGCTGGGAAAAACCCGCCCCCCTCTTTTTCGATCGTCTGGCAGAGGCTTTCGAATTTTTCCTCGGACTCCTCCCGGAGCCATTCGGGCATGGGTACCATGAGTCGTCCTTGTGATGAACCGCTGAAACTGAAATCTGGAATGTCGAACCCGCAATCCTTCGCTCGAACTGCCACCCCCCGCTTTCCACCCGCCGGTGCGAGGCGCCGACCACAGCATACGCGACCCTCCGGGTCTCATCAAGCCCGGGGCCGGCCGTCGGTGCCGCGCGCCGCGGGGTAGGACTTGACAGGGCGCTTTGCACCTTATAATAGCAATACTCCCTGAAAGCCCCGGCCTGTCAGCGCTCGGATGTCTGGCTCCCCGGTTGCGCGGTGCGCCTCCGTTCCCCGGCCATGCGGCAGCTCTCTTGGTGGGTCTGCTCCGGCAACCCCGTCCTCCCCGCATACGGTTTCTTCGGAACGCTCGACCGAAAAGTGGCAGCGACATACTTCCGACCCGCGCGGCGGGTGCGGCACCGTTGTCGCCCGGCACCGCGCCGGTCAAAGGCGATTTCGTGGCCCGGAAATTGCACCATCCGTTACGGGACCGGTTCGTCGGCCCGGCATCAGACAATTTTGAAATAAAGCGGGTCGAAAAACTACAAAAGTGTAGTACGGGAGAAAACCGATGTGCCGTTTGTTTGCGATCAGCAGCGAAGAACCCCTTTCCCCGATGGTGGCCATCAATGCCCTGAATGTGATGCGAGAAGGCCACGACGGCTCGGGCGTCGGTCTTTTCCTTCGGGACCTGGCGGGCCCCTTCGATGAAATGAAAGACGCGCCGATCCTGTCGGGAATTTTCACCGACGAAGGGCTCAAGCGCCTGGACCGGTTCATGATGGATATCGGTTTCATGACCAAATACAAGATCTCCATCAAGGTGCCCAAAACCTCGCCTCCGCCGGGAGTCCCCCGGCGGGATGTCTACCTGATCCGGGCCTACGAGTACCCCGAGGAGTGGGACGGGCTCGAAACCGAGGAGCTCTACGCCCGTCTGCTGGCGATCCGTCTCCAGCTGCGTCACATGGGAGAGGAAAAAGAAGACATGATCGTCTTTTCCTTCTGGCCGGATGTGATCATGATCAAGGAGATCGGCGATCCGATCACCGTGGCCGAGTACCTGAAGCTGGACAGAAAGGAGCTCATGGCCCGGGTGATCATGGCCCAGGGACGGCAGAACACCAACTACGCCATCAACCTGTATGCCTGTCACCCGTTTTTCATCCACGGCTATTCGACCATGACCAACGGGGAAAATACGGCTTTTGTCCCGATTCGCGAGTACCTGATGTCCCGGGGGTTTCCCGGATACACCGGGTATCAGTCCGATTCGGAGGTCTTCACCCACATCCTTCACTATACCCGAACGCAGCTCGGCCTCGGGATCGAGGCCTACAAGCACGTGATCACCCCGCTGCAGGACGGCGATATCCGCCGGCACCCGAACGCTGAATTTCTCAAGCAGCTCAAGCACTGCTGCCGCCGCCTGATCATCGACGGGCCCAACTGTGTCATCGGATGCCTCCCGGACCACTCCCTGTTCATGGTGCAGGACCGCAAAAAACTGCGCCCCGGGGTGGTGGGGGGCTTCAGGGGACAGTACGCATTTTCCTCCGAGATCTGCGGCCTGGACGCCGCCATCCCGAACCGGGACACCCGCAACGATTTTCAACCGATGCATCTGGACACGGCCATCATCGGTCCCAAGCGCCAGGAGGTTCGCATATGCAGCCAAACCGACCCATTACCCCTTCCACACTGAGCGTCAAGGATCTGCCCTGGCAGATCCTCTGGAACAAGGACAAGTGCACCCTCTGCGGCCGCTGCACCGCCGTGTGCCCGGTGCACGCGATCGAACTCGGGGTGTTCCGCAAGCGGGCCGTCCAGGCCGACATCGATCCGACCCGGCCGCCGTCTAACGTCTATTCGATCTACCAGGGCATCCGTCAGAAAACCGATCCGGCCTATGCCTGTATCGGATGTGCCATGTGCAGCCTGGTGTGTCCCAACGACTGCATTCTGCCGGCCCGCAGCGATGAGGCCGACAAGCTGCGCCTGCACATCGACCGGGGCGGCCAGCCGCGACGCCGGGGCGGACGCCGGAACGTGCCGGGCGGGATCCTGGACCAGATCAAGTTCATCCGGATCTCGATGCTCACCGACCCGGCCCTGGATGCCGGCCGCCACGAATTCGAGCTGCGCAGCCTGCTGGGGCGGGTCCTGCCCCCGGAGCAGAACCTGAAGTTTCTCTCCGAAAACGGCTGGATTCCACCGGTGCGGGAGATCTACCCCCTGATCATCGGCGGGATGTCCTTCGGCGCCCTTTCCCCCACCATGTGGGAGGGGCTTCAGATGGGGGTGTCGTACCTGAACGAAGAACTCGGGCTGCCGGTGCGCATCTGCACCGGAGAGGGGGGCTGTCCCCCCCGTCTTCTGCGCAGCCGGTTTTTGAAATACGTGATTTTGCAGATCGCCAGCGGGTATTTCGGCTGGGATGAGATCCTCCATGCCATACCGGAGATGAAGGTCGATCCGTGCGCCGTGGAGATCAAATACGGTCAGGGAGCCAAACCCGGCGACGGCGGGCTGCTCATGTGGTACAAGGTCAACAAGCTGATCGCCGCCATCCGGGGAGTCCCGCCGGGGGTGAGCCTGCCCAGCCCGCCGACCCACCAGACAAAATACTCCATCGAGGAATCGGTGGCCAAGATGATCCAGTCCATGTCCATGGCCTGGGGATTCCGGGTGCCGGTGTACCCGAAGATCTCGGGCACCTCCACGGCCCTTGCGGTGCTCAACAACCTGACCCGGAACCCTTTCGCCGGGGGCCTTGCCATCGACGGTGAAGACGGCGGCACCGGTGCCGCCTACAACGTCTCCATGAACCACATGGGCCATCCGATCGCGAGCAACATCCGGGACGCCTACTTGAACCTGGTCACCATCGGCATGCAAAACGAGATCCCCCTGTTTGCCGGGGGGGGCATCGGCAAGAACGGGAACCTGGCCGCCAATGCCGCCGCCCTGATTATGCTCGGGGCCAGCGGCGTTCAGATCGGCAAATACATCATGCAGGCCGCCGCCGGCTGCCTCGGTTCCGAGTCGGACCGCTGCAACATCTGCAACATCGGGCTGTGCCCCAAGGGGATCACTTCCCAGGACCCCCGGCTCTATCGGCGTCTGGACGTGGAGCAGGTGGCCGAGCGGGTGGTGGACGTTTTCCTGAGCTTCGACACGGAGCTCAAAAAAATCGTCGCCCCCCTGGGCCGGTCCACCTCGCTGCCGGTGGGGATGTCCGACGCCCTCGGGATTTCGGACAAGGATGCCTCCGAACGGCTGCAGATCAAGTACGTCGTTTAAATCCTCCCGCAGAGCGGCAGGCACCAGACAAATCCTTGAAAAGGGCGAAGACAAACGTCAGTGACAAATTCGAATGACCAAAATCTAAAACCCGAAACAGCAGCAGTCAGGGAAAGCCATCTGATGCCATCATGGCTGTCGTTGCCTAAAGACGGTCTGTTTTTGTCATTTGATTATTTGGATTTGGGATTTGTTTCGGATTTCGAAATTCGAAATTCGGATTTATTACTTTCTAGCTGGCGTTATAGGACCGCATTGGCGAATGTAACATAGCCGGCAAACTTTCAGTTTTCCTGGAGTCATCATGGACGGCAGGCACTATTACGTGATCAACGGGCGGGTGGACGGCGAGCGCATCGACTCCCGCATCCTGGAAGAGCAGATTCAGCGCGCCGTGGAGCGCGGCTACATGCAGATCAAGGTCAACGCCTACGGTCAGCACGGCATCGGCGGGAGGCTCTGGAAGTCGGGGGACAAGCCGGTCTACGTGCGGATCGAGGGCCATCCCGGCCAGCGGGTCGGCGCCATGGGCTACCCGAACACCGACATCGAAGTGATGGGCCCGGCTTCGGACGACACCGGCTGGCTCAACGCCGGCGCCACCGTGACGATCCATGGAAACGCCGCAAACGGCACGGCAAACGCCATGGCCCAGGGCAAGATCTTCGTGGGCGGGAACATCGGCGCCCGGGGCATGACCATGACCAAGCAAAACCCGCGGTTCGATCCGCCCGAGCTTTGGGTGCTCGGATCCGCCGGCGACTATTTCGGAGAATTCATGGCCGGCGGCATTGCCGTGGTCTGCGGATTCAAGGCCCAGAACCCGGAAAATGTGCTGGGCTACCGCCCCTTCGTGGGCATGGTAAGTGGAAAGGCTTATTTCCGGGGGCCCCATAAGGGGTTTTCGGACATCGACGCTATGCTGGTTCCGATCTCGGACCCGGAATGGCAGTGGCTCGAAACAAACCTGAAAGAATTCCTGGAACGGATCGACCGAACCGAACTGTTCGAGGAGTTGGCCGACCCCACCGGCTGGCAGATGCTTCGGGCCCGCACCCCCCAGGAGCGGACCGGAAAGCGCAAACGATCCATGCGCTCCTTCCATCAGGAAATCTGGGATACGGAACTCGGCCGGGGCGGACTCATCGGCGATCTGACCGATCTGGACCGAAGCCCCATTCCGGTGATCACCACCGGCGAACTTCGACGCTTCGTTCCGGTGTGGGAAAACCGCAAATATCTGGCGCCCTGCGAGGCGTCCTGCCCCACCGGCGTTCCGGTCCATGAGCGCTGGCGCCTGATCCGGGAAGGCCGGGTCGACGAAGCCGTGGATCTGGCCCTTTCCTACACCCCCTTTCCGGCCACGATCTGCGGCTACCTCTGCCCGAACCCCTGCATGTCCGCCTGTACCCGCCAGTCGGCCTTCATGGCGCCGGTGGACATCACCGAACTGGGAAGGGCGAGCATCGCGGCCCGGCTGCCCGCACTGCCCAAGCTCTCCGGCAGGCGGATCGCGGTGATCGGCGGGGGTCCGGCGGGCATCTCCGTGGCCTGGCAGCTCCGTCGGGCGGGACACGAGGCGGTGGTCTACGACATGTCCGAAACCCTGGGGGGAAAGATCGCTTCGGCCATTCCCGAATCACGAATCCCGGCGGAGGTGGTCGACGCGGAGCTTTCCCGGATGGGGGAGGTCATCCCCCACGTCCACCTGCAGCAGGAAATCAACCGGGACGACGTTCAACGGCTCAAGGACGATTACGATTTTCTCGTCATCGCAGCCGGCGCCCGGAAACCGCGGATGCTGCCGGTGCCCGGCAAGGAGAGGACCGTGGCGGCCCTGTCGTTTCTGGAGGCGGCAAAGGCCGGCAAGGCGACCGTCGGAAAGCAGGTGGTCATCATCGGCGCCGGCAACGTCGGCTGCGATGTGGCGGCAGAAGCCCACCGGCTGGGCGCCGAGACCATCACCCTTATCGACATCCAGGCGCCGGCCTCCTTCGGCAAGGAACGGAAGCAGGCCGAGGCGGTCGGCGCCGTGTTCCGGTGGCCGGTCTTCACCCAGGAGATCACCGAGGAAGGGGTGGTGCTCGCCGACGGGGAGGTCCTTGCCGCCGACACGGTCTTCGTGTCGATCGGGGATGCCCCGGACCTGTCGTTTCTGCCCAAGGAGGTGGCCACGGCCCACGGTTTTGTCTCCGTCAACGAAATCTACCAGAGTTCGGATCCGAAGATCTTTGCCGTCGGCGACGCGGTCCGCCCCGGACTGCTCACCGACGCCGTCGGCGCCGGCCGCACGGCCGCAGCGGCCATCACCGACATTCTGGCGGGCAAGCGGCCCGAGTTCAGCCCAAAGAAGATGATCGACCGGGAGCGGGTCAAGCTCGAATACTTCGACCCACGGGTGGTGGTCTACGAGGACGTGGAACACTGCGGCTCCCAGTGTTCCTCCTGCGGGGCCTGCCGGGACTGCGGCATCTGCGCGGCGATCTGCCCCCAGACGGCCATCTCCCGCAAGGAGACCGACGATGGATCCGGATACGAATACGTGGTGGACCCCGACCGGTGCATCGGCTGCGGATTTTGCGCCGGCGCCTGCCCCTGCGGCATCTGGGATTTGGTGGAAAACACGCCGATGGGGTAAGATGGTTGTTTGGTTGAATCGTCGATTCGTCAATTGGAAGGGCCCTTCCGGGGCGCTTTTGTAACACTTCGAAATTACGGTAAATGAAGTGGTTTTTCCCATTTGGCCAATCAACCATCTGACCAATCAACCGCCTCTCCTTGATGTATCGCCCCAAATATGCCATATGCGGTACGCAAAAAGCCGCAAGGACTGAAATCGATCGATTATGGGCATCGAACCAATGAAAGCGCTGTTTGCCCTGGAAGACGGGCGTACCTTTCCCTGCCGGTCGTTCACCGGCCCCGGTGAAGCGCAGGGCGAGGTGGTTTTCAACACGAGCATGACCGGCTACCAGGAGGTGCTCACCGATCCTTCCTACCGGGGTCAGATCGTCACGATGACCTACCCCCTGGTGGGAAACTACGGTGTCAATGCCGAGGACGTCGAGTCGGCAAAAATCCAGGTGGCCGGTTTCATCGTCCGGGAATACGAGGAATTTCCGAGCAATTTCCGCGCCACGGCAACCCTGGCCGACTACCTGACCCGCCAGGGGGTGCTTGGGGTCGACGAACTCGACACCCGGGCGCTGACCCGCCATATCCGGAACGCCGGGGCCATGCGGGCGGTGATCTCCACCAATGAGCTCGACCCCGACATCCTGGTGGCCCGCGCCGGGAATGTACCGAGTATGGTGGGCCTCGACCTGGCCAGCGGCGTGAGCACCCCGGCCCCGTACCGGTGGCAGGCGGGAAAGCCGGTTCCCCTGTCCGAGGGTCTGGCACAGCGCCCCTGGCGCCAGAAGGACCGCTATGCGGTGCTCGCCTTCGACTACGGCATCAAGTACAACATCCTGCGGAATCTGGAGCGGGTCGGGTGCGAAACCGTGGTGGTCCCTGCGGCCACCGACGCAGACACCGTCAAGGCGCTTTCCCCGGACGGCATATTTCTGTCCAACGGCCCGGGCGACCCGGAGCCGGTGGTCTATGCCGTAAACGCCATCCGGGCGCTGCTCGGCTTCCGGCCGTTGTTCGGCATCTGCCTCGGACACCAGCTGCTGGGCTTGGCCGTGGGCGGGAAAACCTTCAAGCTCAAATTCGGCCACCGGGGAGCCAACCAGCCAGTGAAAAACCTGCGCACCGGACGGGTGGAGATCACCTCCCAGAACCACGGTTTTGCGGTGGATTCAAAAAGTCTGAAGCCGGACGAGATCGAAATCACCCACATCAATCTGAACGACGACACCCTGGAGGGGTTCCGGCACCGCATGCTCCCCCTGCAGGCGGTACAGTATCACCCGGAAGCCTCCCCGGGCCCCCACGACGCCGAGTACCTGTTTGGGGACTTTGTGAAAATGATGGCCGAAACCCGCAGTTGAGAAAATCCCCGGTGGGGCGGAAGGCGGTTGGCATCCCCAACAGAAAAGGACCATCGGACCAAAAATCCGAAATCCGAAACACGAAATTCGAATTTCGTGCTTTCTTTTTCTCTCCCCAAAAGAGGGAGAGCCTTCCATGCCCTCCACTGGAAGTGGAGGCTTCGGCTTTTGAATTGGCCGCATAGAAAAAGAAGCGTATGCCGAAACGGAACGACATCCACAAGATCCTGATCATCGGGGCCGGTCCGATCATCATCAGCCAAGCCTGCGAATTCGATTATTCCGGCACCCAGGCCTGCAAGGCGCTCAAGGAAGAGGGCTTCGAAGTCGTCCTGGTCAACAGCAACCCGGCCACCATCATGACCGATCCGGAGACGGCTCACCGAACCTATGTGGAGCCGGTGGTGGCCGAAGCGGTGGAACAGATTATCGAAAAAGAGCGACCGGATGCGCTTTTGCCCACCCTTGGCGGCCAGACCGGGCTGAACACGGCCATCGAGGTTGCCCGAAGGGGCGCGCTGGAAAAATACGGCGTGGAGATGATCGGGGCCTCCATCGACGCCATCGAAAAGGCCGAAGACCGGGACCGATTCCGGCACGCCATGGAGAACATCGGTCTTCGGGTGCCCAGAAGCGAGATCGTCACCAGCCTGGCCGAGGCCATGGACGCCGCCGAGAAGATCGGCTTTCCGATCATCGTTCGGCCCAGCTACACCCTGGGCGGGACCGGCGGCGGGGTGGCCTACAATGCAGAAGACCTGGAACAGTTCGCCAAGGCCGGCCTGGACGCCAGCCTCATCCATCAGATCATGCTGGAAGAGTCGGTCCTCGGCTGGAAGGAATACGAACTGGAGGTCATGCGGGACCACGGAGACAATGTGGTCATCATCTGCTCGATCGAAAACATCGATCCGATGGGGGTGCACACCGGCGACAGCATCACGGTCGCCCCGGCCCAGACGCTTTCGGACCGGGAATACCAGGTGATGCGCAACGCAGCCATCGCCATCATGCGGGAGATCGGCGTCGACACCGGCGGATCCAACGTTCAATTCGCCATCCATCCCCGAACCGGGGAGATGGTGGTCATCGAGATGAACCCCCGGGTGTCACGCAGCTCGGCCCTCGCCTCCAAGGCCACCGGCTTTCCGATCGCCAAGATCGCGGCCAAGCTTGCGGTCGGGTTCACCCTCGACGAAATTGCAAACGACATCACCGGCGAGACCCTGGCCTCTTTCGAGCCGACCCTCGACTACTGCGTCGTCAAGATCCCCCGCTGGACGTTCGAAAAATTTCCCGAAACCGAGGATCTGCTGACCACCTCCATGAAGTCGGTGGGCGAAACGATGTCGATCGGCCGCACCTTCAAAGAGGCGCTGCAAAAGGGACTTCGTTCCCTGGAGATCGGGCGCTTCGGGCTCGGAGCCGACGGCAAGGACTATGCGGAGACCGACGGCCAGATGCCGGCCGCAGCCGACATCGAAAAAAAGCTGGCGATTCCCAATTCCAAGCGGATCTTCTACCTGCGCTTCGCCCTTCAAAGCGGGATGTCCGTGGAGCAGATCAACGCGCTGACCCACATCGACCCCTGGTTTCTCCACCAGATCCGACAGATCGTCGAGATGGAAGACAAGATCGCCGCGGCCGGCGAAGGGCTCCCCCTGGACCTGCTCCGCCGGGCCAAGGCCTGGGGGTTTTCCGACGTCCAGATCGCCCACCTGACCGGCAGCTCGGCCGATGCCGTCGAATCGCGCCGAAAAGAACACGGCATCCGGCCGGTGTACAAGCTGGTCGACACCTGCGCCGCTGAATTCAAGGCCGCCACTCCGTACTACTACAGCACCTACGAGCAGGAATGCGAAGCCCGGGTGTCGGAGGCGAAAAAGGTGATGATCCTGGGCGGCGGACCCAACCGAATCGGCCAGGGGATCGAGTTCGACTACTGCTGTGTGCACGCCTCCTTTGCCCTGCGCGAGGAAGGCGTCGAGAGCATCATGATCAACAGCAATCCGGAAACGGTATCCACCGACTACGACACGTCCGACAAGCTCTACTTCGAGCCCCTGACCAAGGAGGACGTGCTGCACATCGTCGAAAAGGAAAAGCCGGAAGGGGTCATCGTTCAATTCGGCGGTCAGACGCCCCTGAACCTGTCCACCCCCCTTGCCCGGGCCGGTGTTCCGATCCTCGGAACCCACCCGGACAATATCGACCGAGCCGAGAACCGGGAACAGTTCCAGGCGATGCTCAACAAGCTCGGACTGGTCCAGCCGGCCAACGGCACGGCCATGACCGTAGCCGAGGCAAAGGCGGTCGCGGCCCGGATCGGGTACCCGGTCATTGTCCGGCCGTCTTTCGTGCTGGGGGGCCGCGCCATGAAGATCGTCTACCATGAACGGGAGCTGGAAAATTTCGCCCGCCTCGCCATCCAGGCCTCCGACGAGCATCCGGTGCTGATCGACAAATTCCTGGAAGAGGCCGTGGAGGTGGACGTGGACGCCATCTGCGACGGAGAGACGACCGTCATCGGCGGCATCATGGAGCATATCGAAGCCGCCGGCGTGCACTCGGGAGACTCGGCCTGCGTGCTCCCCCCGCAAAGCATCGAGCCGGCCATGATCGAACAGATCGCGGCCGCCACCCGGGCCATGGCCGCCGAACTCGACGTGATCGGGCTGATGAACGTCCAGTACGCCATCAAGGATCGCCGACTCTTTGTGCTGGAGGTCAATCCCCGCGCATCCCGGACGGTCCCCTTCGTGAGCAAGGCCACCGGCGTTCCCCTGGCCAAGCTCGCCACCAAGGTGATGCTCGGAAAGCGGCTCAAGGACCTGGGCCTGACCGCCGAGGTCGTCCCCGGTCACGTGTCGGTCAAAGAGGCGGTGCTCCCCTTCAACCGGTTCCCGGACGTGGACACCCTGCTCGGCCCGGAGATGAAGTCGACCGGGGAAGTGATGGGCATCGACGAGAAGTTCGGCGCAGCCTTTGCCAAGGCCCAGCTCGGGGCCGGTCAGAAAATCACCACCGAGGGCACGGTCTTTATCAGCGTGCAGGACCCGGACAAGGCTGCGTTGCTGCCGGTGGCCAATAAATTCTCCGAAATCGGGTTTTCCATCGTGGCCACCCGGGGAACCTCTTTTTTCCTCCACCAGAACGGCATCGGCAATCAGTGCATCAACAAGGTGAGCATGGGCCGCCCCCACGTGGCCGACGCCATCAAAAACGGCGAGATTCAGCTCGTCGTCAACACCGGAACCGGCGAAGAGCCCCGAAATGACGGGTACCAGATCCGCCGTGCCGCACTGAAATTCAATATCCCTTATGTGACCACCGTGGCCGGGGCCATGGCCATGGCCCGTGGGATCGCCGCCTTGAAGGAAAAGAAGCTGGCGGTGAAAAGCCTCCAAGAGTATCACGGGTAGCCCGAAATGGAGCCGAAACTTCCGATGATCGACGCACATGAAGAAGACAAGCCGAAAGAAGCCTGCGGGTTGTTTGCCATCCACGGCCACCCCGACGCCGCGCGCCTGTGCTATTTCGGGCTCTACGCTCTCCAGCACCGGGGCCAGGAAAGCGCCGGGATCGCCGTCAACCGCGACGGGACCATCGTGGGCCACAAGGGCATGGGGCTGGTGCACGACGTGTTTGACGTCGAGCACATGAAGCAGCTTGCCGGTA
>JASFPT010000067.1:0-16100 GCA_050115795.1 Desulfobacterales bacterium | reverse complement strand
GACGGCCGGATCTGCATGAGCCCCACGGCGCCCCGGTGGCTCTTCTTCCGGGGGTTGAGCCCGGACTCCTGGTAGGCCATCGCCAGCAGCA
Source organism: Desulfobacterales bacterium (assembly GCA_050115795.1). Classification (GTDB taxonomy): domain Bacteria; phylum Desulfobacterota; class Desulfobacteria; order Desulfobacterales; family CAFBRK01; genus JAIPEL01. The sequence continues at coordinate 16,009 of JASFPT010000067.1, read as the reverse complement.
GGCGCCAGTCGAACCCATAGCGCTCTGCGTATTTTTTAAAGATCGGCCGGTACTCGTCGATTTTCTTTCCGGCATCGCCTTTGAGGGGGTTGCTCACCCACTGGCTTTCTTCATAGTAGCGCGTGAAGAATATGTTTCCCAGAAGGGTTCCTTTCCGGTGGCTTTTCAAAAAGCGGTTGAGGCTTTCCCCCAACTTCGGCGAATCCTTTCGAACCGCCCAAGCGATCTGTCCGTTCCGGCGCAGGACGACCTTTTCGTGGATCCGGATGTCATGGAGCACCTCAGCCCAGATTCGGGCGATATGACTGTCGGCCACGGTCCGCTCGATCGCCCCGGTGTTGACCAGCTCCAGGATGTCTTCGGTTTCCAGGTTTTCGTCGGCCTCGACGATTTTCACCGGACGAAGCTTTGCGTTTTTCAGCCGCCGGTTCAAAAGCTGAAGACTCTCGTAGTAGCTGCTGCTCTTGCGGACAAAAACCCGCTTTCCCGAAAGCCCCCGAAGGCTTTCCGGGGCGCTCACCCCCTTGTGGGTCACCAGCAGTTCCTCGACGCCGGTCAGGTAGGGCCGGGTAAAGTCGACGAGCCGACGCCGCTCGTCGGTGATCGTCAGACCCGCGGCGGCGATGTCGCCCGCCCCCTCCAGCAGACCGGCCAGCAGACGATCCCGGGGGACCGGGATAAACTCGAGGGTCACTTGCAGCTCCCGGCGCTTGATCGGTTTATTGAGAAATTTTTCGTACTCTTTGAGAAGCTCGTATTCGAATCCGTGGGGCTTTCCACCGGCAAGAAAGAAGTTCGTTCGATTCATGGTGGTCAGCACCCGGATGTACTTCCGCTTCAGCAGCCCGGGCAAATCTTCCGTGTAGGCGTCTGAAAGATGGGCATCGAGGGGGTGATGGTCGATATCGTCCGCCCCCGCCGCGGGTCCCGCAATGCATGCCCAGAAAAACCAGGCAGCCACTGACAGATGCACCATCTTCTTCAAGGTTTCGACTCCGTATGTTCTCCTGGCGGGCACACTTGGCTGCTTGACCGGTGTGCCAGATGTCAGCCCCGCCGCCGGCCGGCAGCGCCGACCCGTTTGATCAATCAAAGAAACTGCAAACGATCGAACCCTTCGACTGCGCTCCCTTCGACTCTGCTCAGGGCAGGCAGGACATGCCGCGAGGGCGCGAAGTACGCCAGGGCTATAGTTTCTTTTTATGAAAAGCCGCCTTCCTTGCGTCCTTGGCGCCCTTTGCGTCTTTGCGTTTCGCTTGTTTTCCGTGACCTGGTGTATCACCATGGGGCTACACAAGTTCTTCCAATTCACCGGCGTCGATTTTTTCCAACTCCACCCCGAAAACGGCCCCAAAATGCGCCAGCGCCGCCTTTCGGGCCTTCACCATGGTAACCGAAGGGCCGGCCTCTTTCGCCAGGGAGGTGATGCCAACGCCGGCAAGCCCGCAGGGATTGATCCAGGAAAAGGGGGTCAGATCGGGGTCGACGTTCAGGGCGAATCCGTGAAAGGCCACCCCGTGCCGGATGTTGATTCCGATGCTGCCCACCTTGGAGTCTCCCACCCAGGCCCCTCGGTTTCTCGCATCCCGCGCGGCGGAGACCCCGAAATCAGAGGCAATGCGGATCATCACCGATTCGAGGCCGTCGACGAAATCGGTGACGGCCAGCTTCATCCGCGAAAGGGCGACGATCGGATAGGCCACCAACTGTCCCGGCCCGTGGTAGGTGATGTTGCCGCCGCGCTCGATCTGGACCAGTGGGATGCTGCGATCTTGGAGAAATTCTTCTGAGACGGTCAGATTCTCTTTTCCCCCGCGCCGTCCCAAGGTGAACACCGGGGGATGCTCCAGCAAAAGCAGGAGATCTTCTCCGAGTCGTTCCTCGTTTTTGGCCTTCACGACGCTGCGCTGCAAGGCCAGGGCCCGCTGATAGTCGAGCTGGAGATATTCGCAGTAGAGCCACACCATGGGTCGATTCGCCATTTGGCTCCAGAACCTATTGCCCTTTTAGCATTTCCAGATAGGCGGCCCGGTCCATGAGAGAATCGGCCTCGGAGCGTTCGTCGGGCCGGATTTGGATCATCCAGCCCTCGGTATAGGGAGCGGTGTTGACCAGCTCCGGCGCATCCTCGAGCTGGGAATTTACCGCGAGAACCTCTCCACCGACGGGCATGAAGAGCTCGGAGACGGCCTTGACCGATTCGACGGTTCCAAACTCCTGTCCCGTGGAAAGTTTCGCCCCCACCTCGGGCAGTTCCACGAAAACGATGTCGCCGAGCTGGTCCTGGGCAAAGTCGCTGATTCCGATGCGGGCCGTGTCGGCTTCGGTTCGAATCCACTCGTGGTCCTGGGCATAGCGGATGTCTTCGGGCAGGTTCAGTTCGCTGATCTCCTTCACATCGAGCCTCCTTTGCTCAGTTTCATTCCCCTGTCGCTTCCCGCGGAACGCTGGAAAGTGGGCGGATCTCGGCGGCACTGTCACGGTTGCAAGTCTAACACTGCGGCACGCTCATGAGTCAAGGGAATTGAGCGGCGACAGAAGCAAGTTTGCAGGCTTCGGGGGGGCTTTGGAAATGGGGGTTTGAAATCCAACCGCCACCAATGGTAGGAAAAGCGGTAAAAACCAAGGAGACTTCGGCCATGAACAGAAAAATCACCGTCCTCGGAGCCGGTCCGGGTGGATATGTAGCAGCGGTGCGGGCTGCCCAACTCGGGGCCGAAGTGACCGTCGTGGAAAACGACCGACCCGGCGGCACCTGCCTGAACTGGGGGTGCATTCCCTCCAAGATCCTCAAAACCACGGCCGACCTGATGGACAAAATGGGCAGGGCAAAGGAGTTCGGCATCACCCTGAGCGGAGAGGCCCGGATCGATGTCGCAGCGCTCAATGCCAGAAAAAAACGGATCATCGACGCCCAGGTCAAGGGGATCGAAACCCTCCTGCACCGTCATCGCGTCCGACTCATCCGGGGAACCGGCCGAATCACCGGCCCCGGCCGGGCCGAGGTGTCTGCCGCCGGCGGCGGCTCGGAAAAGCTCTACTGGGACCGCCTGCTGATCGCCACCGGCTCCCGGCCGGCGCAATTGGCCGGCCTGCCCGCCGACGGACGGCAAATCGTCTCCAGCAACGAGGCCCTCTATCTGGACCGGATACCGAAACGGGTGGTGATCGTGGGCGGCGGGGTGATCGGCTGCGAATTCGCCTTTATCTTTTCTTCTCTCGGATCGACCGTGACCGTCGTCGAGGCCCTGGACCGGGCGCTTCCCCTTCCTTCGGTGGACGATAGCTGCTCCAAGCTGATCCAGCGGGAGATGAAAAAGAGAAAAATCCGTTTCCTGGCCGACCGGATCGTCAAGAGTGCAGCGGTCGAGCCCGGTCGGGTCAAGGTGGCTGTCGGTCCCTCCCCCTTTTCCAAGAAGCCAGGCAACGAGACCGGCCCCGGCGAGGAAATCGAAACCGGTCTGGTGCTCGTCTGCGTCGGCCGGGCCCCGAACTCCGACGCGATCGGTCTGGAAACGGTCGGCGTTTCCACCGACCCGAGGGGCTGGATCCCGGCGGACGAATCCATGGACACCGGCGTCTCCGGGATATACGCCATCGGGGACGTGCTCGGACCGGAAAAGGTCATGCTGGCGCACGTGGCCTCGACCGAGGGGATCGTCGCCGCGGAGAACATGATGGGGAGCCGGCGGAAGATGCGCTACGACGTGGTCCCCTCTGCCACCTTCACCATGCCGGAGGTGGCCAACGTGGGCCTCACCGAATCCCAGGCGAAAGCGGCGGGGCTGTCGGCTCGGGCCGACTCGGTCCTGGTGCGGAATATCGGCAAAGCCCAGGTCATCGGCGAACTGGCCGGAGAGGCAAAACTCGTCACCGAAGTCGGCACCGGCAGAATCCTCGGCGTGCACATGACCGGCCCCCACGCAACGGACCTGATCGCAGAAGCGACCCTGGCCCTGCAGATGGGGGCCACCGCCGCCGATCTGGCCCACACCATTCACGCCCACCCGACCCTGGCCGAAATCCTGCTGGAGGCGGCCCACAAAGCGCTGGATCAGGGGATTCACGGGTAAGTGATGCCTCCGACAAAGCCGGAGAAATCTCTGATACACACCGCGCAACCGGTCATTTCCGCCGGGGCGGCGGTTCGACATCATTTTCATCCCGAGCAACATCGAATGCGAAGCTGAACGGGCTCAGGGGGAATTTTTATAAAATCGCGCCGGCGATTTTATCCTTTCTCCCGGATGTCGACAAATCCCGGCTCGTACATCACGGTCCAATTGGAAAGCTCAAAGGAGATATCCTGCACCTCGGGGATGGCGGCGATCTCCCGAATCAGCGCCTCCACTTCGGCGGCCTTGAAGTCCCCCGTCGGATCCTTGACCAGTTTCCCGAACAGGTAGACGACCTTCCCGGTGTTGGAGTACTGCATCTCGGTGATGTCCACCGCGTGGCGGATCAGCACCGCCTTGATCTTTCGGTTGATTTCGTATCGGATGAAGGGGTCCTTCTTGGTCATGTCCGAGATCCCGGGCGGGCTCACCGCGGTCAGCCTGCCGATTTGTCCGGTTGCTCTCCATTCTGGATGCTGGGTCCTGGATGCTGGATGCTGGATCCAGGATCTGTGGCGATGGTACGCCGACCGCCTCTCATCCCGGCTGTGCCCCGCCCAACGTTTCGGTCATCCATTGTCCCAGCGTGCGGATCTCCTCGGCGCACACCTCGTGCATCATCGGATACTGGTACCACTGCACCCGGTACCCCAGCCGCGCAAGTTCCTGCCTTGCGCTGCTGCCGGCGGCCAGGGGAACCATCGGGTCCATGGTGCCGTGGGCCATGAAAACGGGAATGTTGCGGTTGGCATCACTGGCTTCGGCCGCCAGGGTGCCGGCCGTGGGCATGTAGGTGGAAAGGGCGACGATGCCGGCCAGGGCCTCCGGATACCGAAGCCCGGCATGCAGCGCCACCGCTCCGCCCTGGGAAAACCCGGCCAGGAGGATCCGCTCCGCGGCAAAGCCACGCTGTTTTTCGGCCTCGATCAGGTCCACCAGCCGATCGGCGGATTCGAGCAGGTTTTCGAGGTCCACCCGGCGATCCACGCTCAGACTGACGATATCGTACCAGGCCCGCATCCGCATCCCCATATTGATCGTCACCGGCCGAACCGGTGCATGGGGAAAAATGAATCGGACCGGCAGCTCCGGCGGCAGTTCGAGCATCGGCACCACCGGCTCGAAGTCGTGGCCGTCGGCCCCCAACCCGTGGAGCCAGATCACCACGGCTTTCGGTTCCGCCTCCGGATGGATCTCTACGGTTTCCAACAGTTCGTCGGCCATGGGAAGTCTCCTGCTCGGGTTTGGACTGCAGGGTCAAGATTCCTGCCAGATTCATCGCCTGTCAAAGTCTTATGTACTTGCCGGGAAAAGGCAAGAGGGGGCTTTGTTCCCCCCCGGATTACATGGTATGGAAGGGGGAAAAATGCGACCGGAACGGAAACGGCGGGCCATCCGGGGTCTGCCGCAGGCATCCTTCAACGCCTGAAGGGGATGGGGCAAGCCCGACCGAAGGGGCCTTTGAAAGGAGTTTACCATGCTCACCCTGGTGCAAAACGCCGAGCTGTACCGGCCAGAGCCGGTCGGCCGCAAGGACCTGCTCATCGCCGGAGAGAAAATCGTGCGAATCGAAGACCGCATCGATACACCCGCATCCTGGGACACATCGGTCATCGATGCGGCCGGCCGCATCGTGTGTCCCGGCTTTGTGGATTTGCACGTTCATCTGCTGGGCGGCGGCGGTGAGGGCGGGTTTGGATCCCGCACCCCGGAGATCGTTCTGTCGCACATCACCAAAGCCGGTGTGACCACGGTGGTCGGCTGCCTGGGAACCGACGACATCAGCCGGCGGCCGGAAACCCTTCTGGCCAAGGCCCTTCAACTGGAGGCGGAAGGGATCTCGGCCCGGATCTACACCGGTTCCTACCAGTTTCCGCTGGCCACCATCACCGGCAGCGTCCGCAAAGACGTGGCCCTCATCGGCCCGGTGATCGGGGTGGGGGAGATCGCGGTCTCCGACCACCGCTCCGCCGCACCGACGCAGGCCGAGCTTGCCCGGGCCGCAGCAGAAGCCCGGGTAGGCGGCATGATCGGGGGAAAGGCCGGTCTGGTCCACCTTCACGTGGGAGACGGCGAAGCCGGCCTCGATTCGGTCTTCGAGCTGGTCAAACAGACCGACATCCCCATCGGGCAGTTTTTGCCGACCCACGTCAACCGAAACGCCAGGCTCTTCGACCAGGCCCTGGCCTTTGCCCGGGCCGGCGGCAACATCGACCTGACCGTCATGGGCGAAAACCCCGAGTTCCCCGGCGGCGTGGCAGATGCCCTGACCCGCGCACGGGAGGCCGGCGTCGACTTTCTCCGGCTCAGCCTCAGCTCCGACTCCAACGGGTCGATGCCGGTTTTCGACGACGGCGGAAACCTGGTACGCCTTGCGGTGGCCGACATCGCCGGCCTGCATCGGGAATTTCGCCGGCTGGTCGACGGCGGGTTTACCCTTTCCGAGGTGCTGCCGCTGGTCACCCGGATTCCGGCCCGGCGGGTGGGGCTGGCCCACCGAAAAGGGGGCCTCTTTGTCGGTGCCGACGCGGATCTGCTTTTTCTCGACCCGGACCTGGCCATCGACACGGTGATCGCCAGGGGGCGGGTGATGGTGAAAGGCGGCTCGCCGGTGGTCAAGGGAACCTTCGAAGCGTGATGGGGCCTTGCATCGCTTTGGATATCCCTGCCGCTGGAAGGCCAAAAACCAGAAGGCAGCGGTACATGATCCTCCCGGCTCGGGTGTTCAGCTTTCAAGCCCCCGGCATCCCAGCCTCCCAGCAGGCTCCGAAAGCGCCGTCCTGAACCATTCATGCTACGATTGTTTTCGAAAATAGAATCCATGTGCGGAGGTCAAATTTGCAGCCATTGATTGCCATCACCTGCAGCAGAAAAATCGGCGGGGCCTGGGGCGAATACGACGCCGGCCATTTCATGGACTACACGTTCTGCAATTACAGCCGGGCGGTGGCGGCCTGTGGGGGGGCCCCTGTATTGATCCCCACCGACAGCGACCAGCGCTCTTTGCACCGGATATTGAGGGCAGCCGACGGCCTTTTGCTCAGCGGAGGGCCGGACGTGCACCCGGGATTCTACGGAGAAGAACCGATCCCCGGCCTCGGGGAAATCGACGAACCGCTGGACCGCATGGAGATTGCTGCGGTTCGGGCCGCCCTGGCCGAAAATCTTCCGGTTCTGGCCGTCTGCAGGGGCATCCAGGTGCTCAACATCGCCCTGGGCGGTACGGTCTACCAGGACATCGGGTCCCAGGTCCCAGAGGCCATCGGCCACCGGCAGCAGGCGGCCAAGTCGGTGCCCACCCACAGCGTGCGGATCGAGCGGCCTTCGCTGCTGTTCGACATCCTCCGGCGCCGAAACATCCGGGTCAACGGCAGACACCATCAGGCCGTCAAAGATGTCGCCGAGGGTCTCCAGGTGGCGGGCCGGGCCCCCGACGGTCTGGTCGAAGCGGTCTTTTCCCCGCGGCACCCCTTCGTGCTGGGGGTGCAGTGGCACCCGGAAGGCCTCTTTGAAACCGACCCCCTTTCCCGGAAACTGTTTTCCGCCTTCGTCAAGGCAGCCAAAAGCACAGAAAGATGAGCGCCCCCATGATCGACGATATCGTTTCGGTGACCGAAACCCTGATCCGGTACCGGACCACCCACAAAGAGCCGGGGCAGATTCGCAGCTGTGCCGAGTTCATCGAGCGCTGGCTCAGGGACAGGGGCATCGCCTGCCGACGGATCGAGCAGGCAGGGGTCCCTTCTGTGGTCGCACTGCCGTCCCCCGGCCATGCACCCGTGCTGCTCATGAGCCACATCGACGTCGTGGAAGGCACAGAGGACCTCTTCACGCCCCGGGTGGAAAACGGCTGTATCTACGGCCGGGGAAGCCTCGACGATAAGTACGCCGCGGCCCTGTCCATGGTGCTGATGGCTCGGCAGCAGCGGCGAATGGGCGGATCGGCGCAGCAGGCCGGGGCACCGCTGGGGATTCTGATCACCGGCGACGAGGAGGCGGGCGGCTTCAACGGCGCCAAGCGGGCCCTGGAACAGGTCCGGGCGGATTTTTGCATCGCCCTGGACGGCGGATCGGTCGAAAAGATCGTGACCAAGGAAAAGGGGCTGATCAAGCTGCGGCTGGTGAGCCGCGGCAGGGCCGCCCACGGTTCGCGGCCGTGGATGGGGGAAAACGCGATCGAAGCGCTTATCAGAGACTACACCCGGATCCGGGAGGTGTTCGGCGATACAGAGCCCATGGCCTGGCACCGGACCCTGAATTTTTCCCAGGTTTCCGGGGGCGGTTCCTTCAATCAGGTTCCGGATCGCGCCGAAGCCGTCTTCGATGTCCGGTATACCGAAGCGGACGACCCGGACGAGCTGATCCGGAGCCTCCGGGCTGCCGTCTCCGGAGAGCTGTTGGTGGAGGCCAAAGAGCCTCTCTTTATCAGCGGAGCCTCCCCCTACCTGGATCGACTCCTGGCGGTGGCCAAGGACACGACCGTCGGCTTCGAGCATGGCGCCAGCGATGCACGCTTTTTGTCCGACTTCGGCATCCCCGGCATCGTCTGGGGCGCCGACGGCGACAAAAGCGCCCACGCCCCGGACGAACACGTCCGCATCGACAGCATCGTCGGACTGGCCGACCATCTGACCACCTTTCTGGACGGCCTTGCCGAAGGGGTGCCGGCCTCGCCCGCTGCGGCGCCCCCCTGATCAGGACCGGTCCTGCGGCGCTGCCGGCCGGAGGATCGATTCCATGGAAATATCCTTCAGCCGGCCGTTAGTCTTTCGAGGTATGCGATGAGCTTCGGACGGTCGCACAGGTCGCCGATGACCACGCCGGCAATCGACTCCAGCTCTTTTCGGAAGCTTTCGACGATGGCAAAATTGCCGGTGACAAATCCGGCCAGCTTGCCGAGCCGCCGTCCCTGGAACCGGTGGGGCGGCTGGCGCGTGAGGATCAGGCGCTGTCCGGAACCGGATCGATCGGCAGGGGTCTTCAGGGTGAAAATGAAGGTGGGGCAGGTGTCGGTGAGGAAAAATTGCCAGTTGGCGCGCGTGCGGAGCGTTTCGGCGACGGCGTGAAGGTGGGCGATGCGCCACTCTTTTTCGGTTGGATCGTCGCAATGCCGCACATAGTCTTCCAGACAGTGGCGGCAGATGTATTGACGGATCGGGTGGCGCTTCAGATTCTCCAGAAAGGTGATCCGGCGGTTTTCGGCGATCGCCTCCACCAGGGGGCCGTGGATCGGGTGGTTTTCGGCCAGCCGCCGCTGGGCGTATCGGATATGCCCGGTCTGGCGAAGGCATACGGTCGGTTCACTGCTGACGATGACATGGGCGCCGGCAATCCGCTCCGTGGAGAGCAGCACCAGCCCGAGGGTGAAGTCGTCCCGGATCGGCACCAGCGCCGAGGAAAATCGACGCTGAGCCGCCGTCTGCAGAAAGAGTTCGATGTCATCCGTGCTCAGGGGCGCCCGGTCGAACCGGTTGAGCATCTCGTCGATGCCCTTCAGGGACAGATTCAGGGCCACGGAGAATGCAATGAGTTTTTCCCGCGCCACATTGGCGATGTTGCCCTGCTCCAGGTCCCGGATATAGGTATTCGACAGTCCGGAGGCCGCCGCGAGCTGGTTTCGGGGCAGGGGGATCTCCTGAAGCACAGAGCGGACGTAATCGGCTCGGGCAGCCTGCTGTTTCGGGTCCATGGGGCGGATTCCTCTATAGGCGGGTCGGGCGTTCGTGCGACCTGGCAGGAGGCGCCATTTTTTCCGCCAGAAGACACTCGAAAGATATTAAACGCATTTAATACTATACATCAAGGTAATTTAATATCGGTTGACTTTTTGGCCCGATCCGCATAACAGTGGGCCGACGGCGAAGTGCTTTTTTCCCCATTCCCCCCGGCTCAGGTGGCGCCCCTTGCACGACCCGGTAACCTTCACCAACGCTCTTCTAATCGACGGCACCGGCAGTGAACCGCTGCCGGACGCCGCCGTGGTGGTTGCCGGCGGGACCTTCCGGGAAATCCATCCGGCCGGCGCCCGGTTGCCGAAGTGCGGCCGTCGAATCGACCTTCATGGAAAGACGCTGATGCCCGGCCTGATCGACGCCCACATTCATGCCGGAAACATCGAGCTTTCCCTTGAAAAAACCGCCGCCCTGCCCCCTGCCGTCTATGTCCATCGGGCCTCTCGAAACCTGGAAGCCGATCTGGACTGCGGATTTACGGCCGTGCGCGACGCCGCCGGCCTCGATCCGGGGTTCCGTTTCGCCATTGAACAGGGGTTGATCAATGGCCCCCGCCTGTTTTTGAGCATCACGCCGCTGACCCAAAGCGGCGGGGAAGGCTTCAACAGCAGCGGGGTAAAACCGGCCCCTCGAAACAGCCTGGGCGTATTTCCGGAAGTCTGCGACGGGCCGGACGCGGTGCGGGCGGCCGCCCGTCGGACCCTCGGCCGGGGCGCGGATCAGATCAAGATTTTTGCCGACGGGGAAGTGGTTTCCCAGGACCGGACCGACCGGCAAAAACCCGGCCAGTGGAAGTTCACCGTGGAAGAGATGACCGCCGCGGTCGAGGCGGCCCGGGCCGCGGGCCGATACGTGATGGCCCACGCCTACGGACCCCGGGCCGTGGCGAACTGCCTGGCCGCCGGGGTTCGAAGCATCGAGCACGGAAACCTCATGGATAAAGAAACGGCTGCAGAACTGGCCGACTCCGGGGCCTTCTACGTGCCGACCCTGGCGGTCTATGACGCCCTTTTAAAAAGCGGCCGTGAAGCGGGCCTCGATGCCCACTCTTTGGGAAAGCTTCAGGAAGTGGGCCGTAAGGGCCTCGATGCCCTCGAACTCGCCTACCGGGCCGGGGCGAAAATCGCCTCCGGTTCCGACGTCATCGGCCCGTTTCAGCCCTTGAAGGCCCGGGAGCTGGTGCTCAAGGCCGAGGTCATGTCCCCCATGGAAGCGATCGTGTCGGCCACCCGCACCAATGCAGAACTGCTCCAGGCCGAGAAGCGAATCGGTACGGTGGAGACCGGCAAAGCCGCCGACCTGATCGTCATCGACGGCGATCCCCTTGCCGACATCTCCCTGTTCGAGTCGGCCCAACAGCGGGTGGTCCTGGTCATGAAAGGCGGTCGCATCGTCAAGAACCGTCTTGGGTGACCCCGGCGGAAGCACATAACATCATAGATGCACGGGAACCGCATTTGAACGAAACGGCAACAAACGGCACAGACGCCCTGCTCCGGGTCGAACGGCTCAAGACCTATTTTTTCACCTTCGACGGGGTGGCCAAGGCGGTCGACGATGTTTCCTTTTCGATCGGAAAGGGCGAAGTGCTCGGCGTCGTCGGAGAATCGGGCTGCGGAAAGAGCGTGACCGCACAGACGATCATGCGCCTGATCCCCCAGCCCCCCGGCAAAATCGTGGACGGCCGGATCTTGTTCGACGGCAAAAACCTTGCCCGCCTGCCCCTGGAAAAGATGCGCGGGATTCGGGGAAACCGGATCGCCATGATCTTCCAGGAGCCGATGACCTCGTTGAATCCAGTCTACACCATCGGCAACCAGATCTCGGAGATGTTCCGGCTTCACCTAAAGTTGGGGCGGCGCGAGAGCCTGAACCGGGCGGTGGAGATGCTTCGGAAGGTTCAAATTCCGGCTGCGGAAAAGCGGGTCGGGGAATTTCCCCACCAGCTCTCGGGGGGGATGCGACAGCGGGCCATGATCGCCATGGCACTGGCCTGCGACCCGGAGATCCTGATCGCCGACGAGCCGACCACGGCCCTGGACGTCACCGTCCAGGCCCAGATCCTGGACCTGATGCTCCAGCTTCAGCAGGACTTCAACACCGCGATCATGATGATCACCCACGATCTGGGGGTGATCGCCGAAATCGCCCGCCGGGTGGTGGTCATGTACGCCGGCCGGATCGTGGAAGAAGCCGAAACGGTTCCCCTCTTCGAGGATCCGAAACACCCCTACACCCGGGGGCTGTTGAAATCGATCCCGAAACTGGGCAGCCGCAGCACCGGCCAGCGGGACCGGCTCGAAGAGATCAAGGGCATCGTGCCGGGGCTGTTGAACCTGCCGACGGGCTGCCGGTTTCATCCCCGCTGCCCGCACGTCATGGCGGCATGCCGGGAAAAGGACCCGCCCCTGAAAAGCGTGGGTACGGGGCACACCGTGCGTTGCTGGCTTTACTTCGACCAGCCGGGAAGGGACTGATTGGGATGGAAACCCTGCTGACCGTCGACAACCTGAAGGTTCACTTTCCGATCAAAAAGGGCCTCCTTTCCAAAACCGTGGGCTTCGTCTACGCGGTGGACGGCGTCTCCCTGCGCCTGAACCGGGGAGAGACCCTCGGCATCGTCGGCGAAAGCGGGTGCGGCAAGACCACCGCCGGTCTGGGGATCCTGAAACTGGTGCCGGTCACCTCCGGGACGATCCGCTACGACGGCGAGGATATTTCCGATGCCGAGGGGGGCCGGCTGCGGGCGCTGCGCCGGCAGATGCAGATCATCTTCCAGGATCCGTATTCGTCCCTGAACCCGCGGATGACCGTCAACCAGATCATCAACGACCCGATGGAGATCCACGGTGTCTTCAAAGGCGCGGAGCGAAAGGAGCGGATTGCCTATCTGCTCGAGCGGGTCGGGCTCTCCGCCGAGCACGGCCGACGCTACCCCCACGAGTTTTCCGGCGGACAGCGCCAGCGCATCGGCATCGCCCGGGCCCTGGCTTTGAATCCGAACATCATCATCGGCGACGAACCGGTGTCGGCCCTGGACGTCTCCATCCAGGCCCAGATCGTCAATCTTCTTATCGAGCTACAGAAGGACTTTCAGCTGTCGTACATCATCATCGCCCACGACCTGGCGGTGGTGGAGTACATCTGCGACAATGTGGCCGTGATGTACCTGGGGCGCATTGTGGAGCGGGCCGCCCACGGACCGATCTATTCGACCCCCAAGCATCCTTACACACAGGCGCTGCTGTCGGCGGTCCCGGTGCCGGACCCGAAGAAGAAAAAAGATCGGATCATCTTAAAAGGCGACGTACCCAGCCCGATCCAGCCGCCGGCGGGCTGCCGATTTCATCCCCGCTGCCCGCAACGGATGAAAATCTGCGACCAGCAAGAGCCGCAGCTCACAGACCTCGGAAACGGCCACGAGGTCAGCTGCTTCCTCTACCACTGAGGATCCGTCACGGGGCTGGCAGGGTGCGGGAGACGAGGATATGCACATCGTATCGGTATCGCCGGTTTGCCGGGCAAACAACGAAAAATGAAAAGAAAAAAGGAGGAAACAAAATGAAGAAAATTGCCTGGATTGCAGCCACCGCATTGATGATGGTCGCCCTGGTCGCGGCCGGACCTGCGGCGGCCAAGTCCCTGGTCGTTGCGGTGGACAACCCGCCGCGCATGATGAACCCGCACGGGGACGACTCCGATGCAGGGCTTTCCTACATGTCCAACTTCTTCGACGGCCTTCTTCAGCGAAAAGGCGCCGACGGAAAGCTCGTCCCGGCCCTGGCCGTCAAGTGGGAGCATCCCGACGCCCTTTCCTGGAAATTCTACCTGAGAAAAGGGGTCAAGTTCCACAACGGCAACCCCTTTACCGCAGCCGACGTCAAGTTCTCCTTCGAGCGGCTGAGCAACCCGGAGGTCTCCGAGTTTCTCAACACCGGCAAGCAGATCGCGTCGGTGGACATCATCGACGACTACACGGTGGTGATCAAGACCAACGAACCGATTCCCTGGTTTGCCAACAACATGCACCAGATCTTCATCATGGACAAGGAATCCACCGAAAACCGGGATCCGGGCGAGGTCATGAACAAGCCGATCGGCACCGGCGCCTACAAATTGCAGGAGTGGGTCAAGGGCTCTTATGTGCGGCTGGAGGCCAATGAGGATTACTGGGAAGGGGCACCGGAGATCAAGAACGTGGAGATCCGCCCGATCACCGAGGCGTCCACCCGGTTTGCCGCCCTGGTTTCCGGACAGGCGGACATTGTCACCGGGGTGCCGGTGGAACTCTACGAGCCGGTGGTGAAAAACCCGAAGCTGGAGGTGGTCAGCCGCCCCGCCCGGCGTTCCATCTTCCTGGCGCTGGGCAACAAGGCGGGGGCCCCCTGGGCCGATATCCGGGTGCGAAAGGCCATGTACATGGCCATCAACGAAGAGGAGATCATCGAAAAGGTCATGCGCGGCCACGCCACGCCGGCGGCCCAGGTGCCGGATCCGCCCACCATCGGCTACAGTGCGGCCATCAAGCGGCTTTCCTACGACCCGGCCATGGCCAAGAAGCTGCTGGCCGAAGCCGGCTACCCCGACGGCTTTTCCATCACCCTGACCGGCCCCAACGACCGTTACGTCCAGGATGAAAAGATCTGCGAGGCCGTAGCCAAGTACCTGGCCAAGGTCGGCATCAAGGTGACCCTGGACGTCAAGCCCAAGTCGATCTTCTTTCCGGAGGTGTCCGACGGCGTGCTCGATTTTTACCTGATCGGCTGGTTCGACGGCACCTACGACATGGGGCGTACCTACTTCAAGATCGCCCACAGCCGTGACGCCGACAAGGGTTTCGGCGGTCTGAACGGCGCTGCCTACAGCAACGCCGATCTGGACAAGCTGCTGGAGTCGACGGCCAACATCATCGACGTGGCCAAGCGCAAAGAGACCCTCCAGCGCCTGAACCATATGGCCATGGACGAGCAGATCGTCTGGATCCCCCTGCACTACCAGGAGGATCTGTATGCGATCCAGAAAAACAAGGGGATTTCGTTCTCCCCGCGTCCGGACCGCTGGATGGTCTACAAGGAAATCTCCTTCTAGGACAAAAAGGCGGGCTGCGGCCGCCGCACCGACGGCTGCAGCCCGCAACACCGAACGCCGATGCTGACCTACATCATCAGAAGACTGCTGCAGGGGATGGTCGTTCTGCTGGCCGTGTCGCTCATCTGCTTTGTCATCTTCCGGTACATGGGCGACCCGGTCCTGACCCTGGCCGGCCGCTACGCCACCCAGCAGCAGATCCAGGAAGTGCGCGAGTCGCTGGGGCTCGATCAGCCCACCTACGTCCAGTACGTTCGGTTCCTCTGGAATGCGGCCCACGGCAACTTCGGAAAATCCTACGTAAGCCGCGTCCCGGCCCTGGGACTGATCCTGGAGCGGTTTCCGGCCACCTTCGAGCTGGCCACCTGCGCCATCCTCATCTCCCTGATCTTCGGTGTCGGCCTGGGGGTGGTGGTCGCCCTGCGCCCCTACTCCTGGCACAGCCGGGCGATCATGGCCGGCTCGCTGGGGGGAATTTCGATGCCGACGTTTCTGACCGGCATCGTGCTGATCATGATCTTTGCCGTTTACGTGGGCATCCTGCCCCCCTTCGGGCGGGGAAAGACCGTAGATTTCGGCTTCTGGCGGACCGGGCTGCTCACCGTGGACGGGGTAAAGCACCTGATCCTGCCGGCCATCACCCTGGCCACCTATCAGCTGGCGGTTCTGCTGCGACTGACCCGGGCAGGAATGCGGGAGGTGCTGGCCGAGGAATACATCAAGACGGCCTGGGCCAAGGGGCTCTCGCCGCTGACGGTAATCGTCAAGCATGCGCTTCGAAACGTGCTGATCCCGGTAGTCACCATGGCCGGCCTGCAGTTCGGGGAGCTGATCGCATTTGCCATCGTTACCGAAACGATCTTCCAGTGGCCGGGGATGGGCAACCTGCTGCTCACCTCCATCTACGAAACCGACCAGCCGGTGATCGTCACCTACATCATGCTCGCGTCGGTGATCATCATCAGCATCAATATTTTGGTGGATATTTTTTACGCCGTGCTGAATCCGAGAATTCGGTATGATTGAAGTTTCAGGTTTCAAGTTTCAGGGGCGACACCGCGCTTCGCTTGAAAC
>JASFPT010000066.1:0-16223 GCA_050115795.1 Desulfobacterales bacterium | reverse complement strand
CGCCCTGGTTCTGACGGCTTTCGGCTGCTTTTCCCAGCGCAGCCGCTCGCCGATGCAGGTTCCCGGGTTCAGGGGCAGGGCGACCGCCGTTCTCCCGGTAACCCCAGACCGGGTCCGGTTTGTGCTCGACGTGCCCGCCGCCTCCGGGTCGACGCGGGTGGCGTACAGCGAAAAGTGGGTGAAGGACTACGCCCAGGTGGCAGCCAGCGCCAACGCCGTGCTCGACACGCTGGTGGGTGAAGGCCGGGACCGGGTCGTCGGACCGATGGAACTGCAGCGAAAACTAGAAGGCGTTTGTGCCCCCGGCTTTTTGAACGCGTACTTGGACGACCCCGGCGAATTCACCGAGGCCTGGAAGCGCAACGGGCTGGCCGAAATCGGGAAAAAACTCGGAATCCGGCAGCTCATCGTCGTTCGCCCCCGGGTCGACATCGAACCGCTGAACACCGGGGCCTTGGGAACGACGTATACCGGTATGGCTGCAAGCGCGTCCTACAAGGGCACGGTCACTGTGACGGCCGACCTGATCGGCCTGTCTCCGCCCGAACTGGTGCAGACAGGATCGGGTTTCTCCAATTTTTGGGGCGAATGGGGTCTGGTGGCAGCCGGGGGTTATGGCGCGGCCATCGTAATCCCATACGGTTTTGGAAAAGGGCTGGACCGTGCCCTCGATCAGGCTGCACGAACAGCTCTGTCGGAGCTGTTGAACGCGCACCGCGGACCACCGCTTCCGGCATCGAAAGCGGGCCGCAACCCGAATAAAGGCCTAAAATGAACGGCATCGCAAACCGCTGCATCCGCCTTTCGATCCTGATCACGTTTTTCGCATGCCTGCCATGGGGCTGCGGAGCGGCCTTGAAATTCGGGCGGCTGCCTGACGTCTCACGGATCGAAAAAGAGCTGAGCCTGCAGACCTCGACCCGGGACGACGTCATGCGGGTTCTGGGTGAACCCAGGGGAGGCGGCGGGATCTTCCTTCCGATCGACGAGCACCCGCGCGATCACTGGTTCTACTATTACGAGGAATCCACGATGAAAAACGCACAGCGGATTTTCCTCTTTATCTTTTTCGACGGGAACCGATACGATGGGTACATGTGGTTTTCCAGCCTGCCGATGTCCGCCGCGCCCGCCCTAGAAGCCAACCCTTCGGTTTGCCCCGAATGCGCCGGCCCGATGCGCGGGATCGCCTTTATCGAACAGGCCGGGGGGGTCCGCAAGACCCGCCGAAGGTAGGCGGCACAAGCCGGTGCCCAAAGCCGACGTTTCTCCACCTTCAAGCGACCATCATCGAATCAGCCGGCCCCCTCCAGGTACTGCTTCAAAAAGCGGGCCGTGTGGGACTTTTTGTGACTTTTCAACAGTTCGGCCGGAGAGCCGGCCGCCACCACCCGCCCGCCGCCGTCGCCGCCCTCCGGGCCCAGGTCGATCACGTAGTCGGCCTCTTTGACGATCTCCAGGTTGTGTTCGATCACCACCACGGTGTTGCCGACGTCCACCAGGTTCTGGAGGACGTCGATGAGCAGCTTGACGTCGGCCAGGTGAAGGCCGGTGGTCGGTTCGTCGAGCACGTAGAAGGTCTTTCCCCGGCCGGGCTTGACCATCTGGCGGGCCAGCTTGATCCGCTGGGCCTCGCCGCCGGACAGGGTCGGGCTCGGCTGACCCAGCGTGAGGTAGCCGAGGCCCACGTCGCAAACGAACTGCACCGCACGGCGGATCGATGGCACGGCCGAAAAAAAGAGGGCCGCCTCTGCAAAGGTCATCTCCAGCACCTCGGCGATGCTTTTTCCCCGGTACAGGACCTGGAGGGTCTCCCGGTTGAAGCGCGCCCCCCGGCACACCTCGCAGGGAATGTAGACGTCGGGCAAAAAGCTCATCTCCACCCTGGGGCGGCCCTGGCCCTTGCAGGCCTCGCAGCGGCCGCCGGCCACGTTGAAGGAAAACCGCCCCGGGGCGTATCCCCGCGCCCGGGCGGTGGGGGTGGCGGCAAAAAGCCGGCGGATCTCGGACAAAAAGCCGACGTAGGAGGCCGGAACGGACCGGGGGGTCTTCCCAATGGGGCTGTGGTCCACCTCCAGGAGCCGGTCGATCCCCTCGAATCCCTCCAGGGCCTCGCAGGCGCCGGCCGGATGCTTCCGGCCACGGAGCCGGTCGCGAAGCCCGGCCAGCAGGGTCTGGTTGACGAGGCTCGATTTTCCAGAGCCGGAAACCCCGGTGACGCAGGTCAGGGTGCCGAGGGGGAACCGGACGTCGATGTGTTTCAGGTTGTTGGCCGAGCCCCCGAGGACCGTCACCGCATCGGCTTTTCGGTAAGACCGCCTGCGGGAGGTGATCCGCCGGGGACCGCCGTCCAGGCAGGCGCCGGTGATCGATTCGGGAACCCGGGAAATCGCCTCCGGCGGACCTTGCGCCACAAGCTGCCCGCCATGGCGCCCGGCGCCGGGCCCCAGGTCGATGACCGTGTCCGCCGCCCGGATGGTCTCCTCGTCGTGTTCGACCACCAGCACGGAGTTGCCCCGGTCCCGGAGCGTTTTCAAGGCGTCGACGAGCACGTGCCCGTCCCTGGGATGAAGGCCGATGGTTGGTTCGTCGAGGATGTAGCACACGCCGGTCAGGTTGGACCCGAGCTGGGCCGCCAGGCGCACCCGCTGGGCCTCTCCGCCGGAAAGGGTATCGCCGCTTCGGCCCAGGGAGAGATAGGACAGGCCGAGGCGGCTGAGCAGCAGCAAACGGGAGCGGATCTCGGCCAGGATCGGGTCGGCCACCGGGCGGACCGGGTCGGGAAACACGATCCGCTCGACGGCGGCGAGCAGGGAGTCGGCGGGAAACTGAACCAGGTCCCAGATCGTGTGGCCGGCCACTTTCACGGCCAGTGCTTCGGGTCGCAGCCGGCTGCCGCCGCAGGATGTGCACGGCGAGCGGGCGGGTTTTTCATCGTCGCCCAACGATCCCAGGCCGCCGCATTTCGGGCACGCCCCCTGCCGGCTGTTGAAGGAAAACAGCCGGGGATCCAGGGGCTCCACCCCGATACCGCAGCTCGGGCAGACGCCGTGAATGCTGAACAGCTCTTCCTTGCCACGGGCGTCGAGCACCACCAGGCTGCCGTCTCCTTCGGCCAGGGCCGTGGAGACGAGCCGGTCGCAAACAGCGGGGTCGACACCGGGGTCGAGGGTCCCCACCACCAGGTCGATCCAGTGCTCCGAGTAGCGGCTCAGGGCCGCCCCCTCCTCGATCGCAGAAAGCGAGCCGTCGATGCGCGCCTCGGTGTATCCCTCTTTCAGGGCCCGGGCCAGCACGTCCTTGTGAAACCCCTTTCGACCGGCCACTTTCGGGGCCAGTATCCGCACCTGGCGGCCGGCATACCGGCGGGCCATGTCGTCGGCGATGGCCGACCGGGTGCTGGCCACCAGGGGCCTGCCGCAGCCGGGGCAGTGCTGGGTGCCGAGCTTGGAGAAGAGCAGCCGCAAAAAGTGGTAAACTTCGGTGAGGGTGGCCACGGTGGAGCGCCGGCTGGCGTGGCTGATGCGCTGCTCGATGGCCACGGTGGGGGCCAGGCCCGTGACCAGATCCACATCGGGCCGTTCCAGGATCTTCATGTACTGCCGTACATAAGGGGCCAGGCTCTCCAGGTATCGGCGCTGTCCCTCGGCAAACAGGATGTCGAATGCCAAAGTCGATTTTCCGGAGCCGGACACGCCGGTCAGGGCCACCATCTGACCCTGAGGAATCGATAGGCTCAGGTCCTTCAGGTTGTGCTCCCGGGCGCCCCGGACGCGGATCGCCCCGTTGTCGGCGGCGGCCGGCGTGTCGCCATAGGCCGCCGTTGGTTCGGCCACCCCCGTCGCGGCGGGGAGCAGCCCCACCTGTTCGAGGTAGGGCTTCAGAAATCGGCCGGTGTGGGAATCTGCGCATGCGGCAACGGTCTCGGGCGGGCCTTCCACCACGATGCGGCCTCCGCCGTCGCCACCCTCCGGCCCCAGGTCGATGACCCAGTCGGCGCACTTGACCACGTCCATGTTGTGCTCGATGACAAGCACTGAATTGCCCTCGTCCACGAGGCGCCCGATGGCGGAGAGCAGCTTGCCGATGTCCTCGAAGTGCAATCCGGTGGTCGGCTCGTCGAAGATGAAAAGGCGGTTGGCACCGCCCCCGGTCAGGTACCGGGAGAGTTTCAGCCGCTGGGCCTCGCCTCCGGAAAGGGTGCTGATCGGCTGGCCCAGGCGCAGGTAGCCCAGGCCGACCTCGGCCAGGGGGGCGAGCCGGGAGGCAATTCTGGGCTGGTCGGCGAAGAAGGAAAGGGCCGCGTCCACGGTCATGTTCAGGATGTCGTCGACGCTCTTCTCCCGCCAGGAAACGGCCAGCACCTCGGGTCGGAACCGTTTTCCCCCACACTCCGGGCAGGAGACGTAGACGTCGGACAGAAACTGCATCTCGATCTTTTCGAACCCCTCTCCTTTGCAGGTTTCGCAGCGGCCGCCGGCCACGTTGAACGAGAAGTGTCCCGGCTCCAGCCCTTTTTCCTTGGCCGCCGGGGTGGCCGCCAGCAGTTGTCGGATGCCGTCCAGCGCCTTGGTGTAGGTCAGGGCGTTGGCCCGGGGGGTACGGCCGATGGGGCGCTGGTCCACCAGGACGACTTCGGAGATCCGATTCGCACCTTCCAGGCTGCGGTGGGCGCCGGGTTTTCCCTCCGGCTCGCCCAATGTCCGTTTCAGCGCCTTGAACAGAATCTCCTCTGCCAGGGTCGACTTCCCGGATCCGGAAACCCCGGTGAGGCAGACGAAAAGATCCAGGGGGATGTTCACATCGATGGCGGCCAGGTTGTTGGCCGCGGCCCCGTTCACGATAATGGATCGCCCCTTGCCTGGGCGGCGACGGGCGTCGGGGATCGGGATTTTTCGATCCCCCCGGAGATAGGCGCCGGTCAGCGAACCGTCGATGCCGGCAGTGGGGCCGAAGTACATCACCTGTCCGCCGGCATCTCCCGCCCTCGGGCCGAGATCGAGAAGGTAGTCGCTGCGGGTAATGATCTCCGGATCGTGCTCCACCACCACCACGGTGTTGCCCAGCCCCCGAAGGCCGCGGAGAATGTCGAGCAAGCGGCGGTTGTCCCGGGGATGCAGCCCGATGCTCGGCTCGTCCAAAACGTAGAGGGTGTGCACCAGGGAAGAACCCAGGGCCGAGGCCAAGGCCACCCGCTGGACCTCGCCCCCGGAAAGGGTGCGCGACTGCCGGTCCAGCGTCAAATACGCGAGACCCACGTTTTTCAGGTACCGAAGCCGGCCCCGGACCTCGTCGGCCACCATTTGGGCCGCTTCGTCGAGGGAGTCGGTTTTCATGTCTTCGAAAAAGGCCAGGGCCGCGGCCACGTTCATGGCGTAGATCTCGGCGATGGTCTTGCCGGCCAGCCGGTACAGGAGCGTTTCGGGTTTGAAACGGGTGCCGCCGCAGGCATTGCACCGATGGTACCCGCGGTACCGGGAGAGGAAAACCCGCACCGGCATTTTGTAGGTCTTGGTCTCCAGCCAGCGGAAAAAGCCCCGTATCCCGTAGTAATCGTCGGTTCCTTCCACGATGGCTCGCCGGTGGTCCTCCGAGAGCTTTTCAAAGGGCACGCTGGTGGGGATGCCCGTTTTCCAGCAGAAGTCGGCCAGCTCCCCGTACTCGAACCGCTGGTCGGCCCGGCTGCCCCACGGCTTGATCGCCCCCTGCTCGATGGTCAGGGACGGGTCCGGGATGACCAGGTCCAGGTCGATGTCGATGGTCCGGCCGAATCCCCGGCAGGTCTCGCAGGCCCCCAGCGGGCTGTTGAAGGAAAACAGGTTCGGCAGTGGATCCGGATAGGCGATGCCGCAGCCGGCACAGGCCAGTTCCCGGGAAAATGCCCGGCGGTCCTTTCCGTCCACGGTGACATGGATCTTTCCGTTGCCGAACCGGAAGCCCATTTCGACAGAATCGGTCATCCGTTGGCGGGCGTCAGGAAGGAGCTTGAGGCGGTCGACCAGGATGTCGAGGGCCGCCCCGTCTTCTACGGTCGTTTTCTCGCTCAGATCCAGGATGCGCCCCTCTTTCAGATGACGGTCGTATCCCATCCGGATCAGGGCGCGCAGCCCCCGGCCACCGTCTCCGGGGTCCGGGGTGTGGGCGAAGGTGATGGCCACCGTGGCGCCGTCCGAATGGGAGCGGATGCTCTCCCAGACGTGCCGCGGCGTTTCCGGAACCACGGGGCGCCCGCACCGGCGGCAATGGAGCTGGCCGAGCCGGGCAAAGAGGAGTTTGACGTAGTCGGTGATCTCGGTCATCGTCCCGACCGTGGACCGGGAGGTGCGCACCGGATCCTTGCGGTCGATGGCGATGGCCGGGGGAATTCCCTCGATCCGGTCCACCAGGGGGCGGTCCATCCGGTCCATGAACTGGCGGGCATAGGGGGAAAACGTTTCCACATAGCGCCGCTGGCCCTCGGCGTAGAGGGTGTCGAAGGCCAGAGAGGACTTTCCCGAGCCGCTCACGCCGGTTACCACCGTGATCGCATTCAGTGGGACGTCCAGGTCGAGATTCTTCAGGTTGTTCTGCCGCGCGCCGCGGATGCGTATCGTGTCCATCGTATTGTCAGTTTCGCCTGTTATGCCAGTTTAACCCGTTGGCCGGTGTTCGCCGGAACTGGCAAAACTGGCCGAACTGCATCGTAGTCAAGGAGCCATTCCATCAACCAACGTTCAAACGTAAGCATCCCGCGTCGGGAATAAAGCGCTTGACACCCGGGGGGTTTCGGCCTATCTGAATATGTCGTTGAGTAAACCGCTTCTCCGGCGGCCCAAAACGGCTTCACCCCTGGAGGATCACCATGCCGGTCTACGAATTCAAATGCGAGTGCGGGGAAATCACCGAAGACCTCGTCCGGGTCGACACCCGGGAGATTCCGTGCCCCAAATGCGGCAAAAAGGCCGAAAAGATCCTGTCCGCCTGCACATTCACCCTCAAGGGGGGCGGCTGGTACGCCGACGGGTACGCGTCCAAAAAGAAATGATGGTGACGGCGGACCTGCGGCCCGCCGTCACAAATGAACAATTCGGTTTTTTGCCGATTCATGCCGGGGCTTCCCGGCATTTTTGTTTCCAATCTTCGCGCCGCCTGTTTTTCCATCCCCCGTGGCGGTTCTCAAGACGCTGAATTTCTGATACATACCCAGAGGTCCGAAACCCGCCGCCGTGGCCGACAGCCGGCGCGGCGTGCCCCCGACCGCCCGAGCACGCACCCATAACCGAAGCCCCATCCATGCGAGAGGCGCCTCTGAACCGGCCTGACACCCCGGCGCCGGCTGATTCAGCCGGCCCCCCACCCCATTTCCCGATCCGGATCGGAAACGGGCCGGAGGCGATCCCTGCCGCCTTGTTTGATCTGTTCCAACTCCAGCGGTACGCACGAGTCGCAGGCGACCGGATCGAGGAGGCCCCCATCGCCGCCGTCCGGCAGCTGCTGATCGAAAGCCCCCTTGCCGACCGGCGCCAGGGCCTGTTTTTGTTCCGGGAGGCCGCCGGATTTCTGGCGAACGTCATGGTTCACGGCGGGGGCCTCATTGCCGATGCCGCATACGGGGCTCTTCGTTCGGTGCTCGAAAGCGGCAGCGGGTTTGCCCACCGGACGGCGGCCGAATCCCTGGGAAGCCTCCCGCACGGCATCCTGCCGCCGCGACTTCCGCCTGAAACCGGCGTGGAGCCGCCGGTCGCCTCCTGGCAGCGGCTGCAACGGGCCGCCGGCAAGGTGTATGGGACTCGCCTGATGTGGCGCGGACGGAGTCTGGTGGCCGGCGGCGCCGGCAGCCGGCGATTGCTGGTGTGCAAATTCGCCCGGCGCGGAGAGTCGGCGAGGGATCTTGCCCGGGAAATTCTCTGGATGTCCCATGTGGGCGTCGGCGGAGGGAAGCTGCCGGTGCGCTTTGACGTGCCGCGGCCCGTCTGCATCGAGGGCTCCCCGCTGTTCCGGCTTCCACACCCGCCGGATGCGGCCGGCGCTCCGGCTGCCGAGGTGGATCCGACAGGGACGGCCGTCGCTTTCGAGGCCGCGGCCGACTATTTCCGCTATCCGAACGGGTCGGGGGTTTCGGCCCGGCTTTCGAAAAGCGCGTTCCGCGCCGTGATGGACCAAAACGCCTTTCTGCTGGGGCGGCTTGCCGCCGGCGGGATGCTGCACACGGCTCCCATCCCCCTGTTTCACAACCGGGTTCAGGTTCACCGGCGCCGGGACCGGGGGCGTTACGAATGGTACCGCGCCGGGCGCCTCGACCGCTGGCTGGCCTCCTGCGCGTTTCCCAACTTCGGTCCCACCGGCCTGAGGGACTTTGAGCATTTGGAACCGCTGGGTGACGGGCCCCTTGCCCTGTACCGCTGCATCGGCACGCACTTTGTCAGCCTCCTGCTGGTTTTGGGCAGCTACTTCCGAAACCGGGAGCCGCATCGGGTGGGCCGGGACCCGGGCGGTGCCCCGGTCGACGCCCGCGCCCTGTTCGATCCGGACATGATGTGCGACACGATTCTGTCGATGTTTGTCCGCTATTGCGAGGGCTTCACCGGCAGGCGCCCGGTGTGCGCCGTGCCGGTGGACGTGGCGCGGCTCGTCTTTCGCATGATCGAGGAAATGGGAGTGGACCGTCACATGGAGGAGATTCTGCGGCAACCAGACCAGGAGCAGATGTCCGACGACGCTTTCGAGCGGTTTTTGAGGGAGCGCGGCAGCGGCTCGAACCGGCCGGAAAAAGGGGCTGCCGACATCGTCCTGGACACCGGCCCGCACCTGGGGGCCTTCAACGACACGATCTCCCTGCCGGAATTGATCCGGGCCGTGGAAGCCTTTGCCGGTCTGGCCGTGGCCGAGAAATACAGCGTGCAGCAACGCCGCAAAAACCGGAGGATGCGAACCGGTGGGCCGGATCTGTCCGAGGCCGATGAAGCCCCTTTTGTGAGGAGATTGCCATGAGCGAAGAAAAGCGACAGCGACCATTGCCCCTGGATGCGGACGAGAAGACCGTTTCGGCGCCGGTGGCCGAAAAGGCGGCGCCGCCCCCGATACGGGGTCGGGCCATGACGCGCCGGCAGGTCGTCCACGAGGCTGCCGAAAATGTTTCCGAGCATATCCGGCGCCAGCCCCACGTGCAGCGACTGTTCAGCTTCATGCCGAGCCTGATGACGCGGGTCTCGCCGTTTCACTTCCGCAGCCGGACGAGCACCCGGGATTGGCCGCTGGTGCGCCTCGACTCCGGAGACCGGGATGCCTGGGGCCGCATGGGGGTGGTGGGCGAGCTTCTGGTGATCTTCGACGAGACCATCCTGCTGACCCTGCTGTCTTTGATGACGGTGCTGGAAAGCGATGTCTTTCAGACCAACTGCGACGAGATCTGCGCCCTGTCGATGGTGCCGGCCACGGCCGCCGGACGGAGGGACGTCTGGAACAGCATTCAGCGGCTGGCCGGCACCCGGATCGACCTGGATCTGGTCAAGGGGAAGGGAAAGGCGCGGCAGACCGTCAAGGCGATGACCGGGTCGATTCTCTCCTACGGCGACATGGACCGGAATTCGGGGGCCATCCGGGTGGTCATCAATCCCTATTTCCTGGAGATGTACGCGGAAAGTTTCGTGACCAACATCGACCTGCGCTTCCGGGCCAGCCTGAAAAGCGACCTGAGCAAGGCGGTGTACCGGTTTTTCCAGGGGCAGCTGGAGATCGATGTGGCGGTCGAGGCCGGTCGCCTGGCCCGTGCGGTGAACCTGCCCGAAGCCGATGAGCGTGCGGCCTTGCGAAAGATCCGGAACGCGCTCAAGGAACTGGCGCAGCGAGAGTACCTGAAGGCGGTTGATATCTCCCGGGACGGACGGATTTCGGTGAAAAAGTCAAAGGAGATGGCGGTCAACGTGGATCGGCAGATTCTTGGCGAAACCCGGTTCCACATCCACCGCCTCGGCGGACCCGGGAGGGATCTGGCAAAGTAGCGGGCGGCTCGCGGGGGGTGGAAACAAAACCCAGGGACCCGGGATTGGAGGACGATTTTTATTGCGGGAAGAGAAGAGACCGGATATGGACGACGTTTTTTCATCACCGGTCTTTTGCAGCCATCCGGCAGACCGTTCAACCGGTATCCGCGCCCGGACAGCGGCGTTCGGGGGCGGCAGGCCGCCAAAGGAGGCGCTCGATGACACCGCCCGTTCGCAAGGAACACGATTTTCTCGGTGAAAAGGAGATCCCCGGGGACGTTTACTACGGCGTCCAGACCCTGAGGGCCCTGGAAAATTTCCGGATCACCGACATCCCCATCTCCATCGAACCCTGCATGGTCCAGGCCCTGGGCTACGTGAAAAAGGCCGCGGCCATGGCCAATATGGACCTGGGGGTGCTGCCTGAAACGATCGGAGAGGCGATCACCGCCGCCTGCGACGAGGTCATCGCCGGCCGCCTCGACGACCAATTCGTGGTGGACGTGATCCAGGGAGGCGCCGGTACCTCCACCAACATGAATGCAAACGAGGTCATCGCCAACAAGGCCCTGGAGGTTCTCGGCCGGGAAAAGGGCCTCGTTGACAAAGAGAAGCTGGACCGGATTTTTTCCCTGGAAAATCTCATGCGGCCCCGGTTCTTCCGGAAATAAGACTACTTTCGCAATGGCAATACCCTGGATAACCATCGACAGCGTCCAGACCGACGAGGGGGTTTTGGAGCTGCGGCAGCGGGGGGAGCGCGACTTTCTGATCACCGTGGACGGCCGGGTGCTCATGAACAGCCGCGCGCACCGGACCGAGGAGGCCCTGGGCGTCCTCGCCTGCGGCCATCTGGCAGCCGTCCCGGAGCCCCGGGTTCTCCTGGGCGGTCTGGGCATGGGCTACACGCTCCGGGCGGTTCTGGATGCCCTGCCGACGGCCGCTCGGGTGACATTGGCCGAGGTCAACCCGGCGGTGGTCGACTGGTGCAAAGGACCGCTTGCCGAGCTGGCGGGCGATGCCGCAACCGATCCGCGGGTCCGGATCGAGATCGACGATGTGGCGCGCATCGTTGACATCGCCGCCGGCAGGCGGCATCCGGGGCGGTTCCACGCCGTGGTGTACGACCTGTACACCGGCCCCTATACGCGCACCCACGTAAAAAGCGACCCCCTTTACGGAAACCGTGCCCTTGCGGCGGTGCGTGCCGTCTTGACCCCGGGCGGGGTCTTCGCCGTCTGGGGGGAAGAATATGACGCCGGCTTTGCCCGGCGCCTGGAAACGGCCGGTTTTGAGACGAATGTCCGGCGGCCGGGCGGCGGCGGTCCCCGCCACGTCGTCTACCTGGGCCGGAGGCCGGGGTCTCTGGACGGCGGCAAGGCATCTCCATCCTAAAGCGCGAAGCGCATCTGATCTCCGGGCTGCCGACAATGAAAAATACGGGTTCGGTCCGGGTCGCACGGGGAATCGAGGTGGGCGTAGATGGCCGTGTCTCCGAACCCGTGCACCGGCACGAAGGCGGCCGGCCGCACCGGGCACAGGAGTTTCATCCCGCCGCCGAGATCCGGGAGAAAACAGCTGTGATGGACGCAGGTGACGGTGGTCTTCATGGTCTGCTAATAGACCTTCCTCCTCGAAAATCCCCTGCCGTAGACATTGAAGGTGTTTTCGGTGATCACGAAGGCGTCCGGGTCGTGGCTGAAGACGGCTTCTTCTAGCCGCTTGAGCTGGTAGTTGTGCACGACCGTCAGGATGATTTTCTTGGCCTGTCCCGTGTAGGTGCCGACCCCCTCGATGAACGTGGCCCCCCGGTTCAGCCGCCGGTGGATGTCGCCGGCGATCTCGTCCGAATGGTCGGAGATGATCAGCGCCATCTTTCGCTGGTTGAACATGGTCATGGCGGTGTCGATGACCTGGGAGGTGACAAAGGCCATGGCAATCGAGTAGAGCACCATGTCGACGCTGAGGCTGCCGAAGCTGAAGGAGAACAGGGCCAGGTTGAACAGCAAAAAGTAGGTGCCCATCCGGAGGTTGTAGCGCTGGTGCAGCACGATGGCGATGATGTCGTTTCCCCCCATCGAGCCGAGGGAGTGGTAGACGATGCCCGCACCGATGCCGGTGATCACCCCGCCGGCCAGGACGGCCAGGAAGGGGTCGTGGATCGGGAAGGTGAGGCGGATCATGTCCAGCGCCACGGCGGAGGCCACCGCTCCAAACAGGCTGTAGAAAAAAAAGCGGCGGCTGACCATCTTCCAGCCCATGAGGAACAGCGGCACGTTGATGACAAAATACCACTGGCCGGGGGTCAGCCGCCCGGTTGCGTAGTAGCACAGCAGGCTCACGCCGCTGATGCCGCCGGTGATCAGCCCGTGGGGCAGGACCACGGCCTTGACCCCGATGGAAAAAATGACCGCCCCCGCTGCAATCAGCAGCAGGTTCCAGGTCACCGAAGAGATGAGCTGCTTTGTTTTTCTGGACATGTTGCTCCTCGCTACTGACGAACCATGAAATCGGCCCCGGCTTCGGCCGCCGGCAGGCCTCCTGGGAAAAAGCAGACGGCCTATACACCCGACGGCAGGGAGGGTCAAGGCCTTTTGCCGGGATAGAGGCCGCCGCCGTCGGGAAACCGATCCTCCCGGCCCGGGGGCGTCTTGGAAGAC
The DNA here is from genome assembly GCA_050115795.1 of Desulfobacterales bacterium. Lineage (GTDB taxonomy): Bacteria > Desulfobacterota > Desulfobacteria > Desulfobacterales > CAFBRK01 > JAIPEL01. Next base: position 3,601 of record JASFPT010000066.1, on the reverse strand, counting down.
CGCCCGGGACAGGCTCGAATGGAGCCAAAGTGCAGGGGATGCCGTTTGTTGCATCGGGCGGTGCTTGTCGGCCGGGGGGGGGCGGTGTCGCGGCGTCTGCGGTTGGGTGCCATCGGAACGCTTGCCGCAGGCGCCCGTGTTCCGGTGTCAGGCGATTCGCTGGTCGATGCTCGCCCCGTCCGGCAGTCCCACCCAGGCCGGCCCGGTATCGAAGAAGGATTCCACAAGTTCAATGTAGCGCTGGAGCGCCTTGCACCGGTGGATCTGTTTGGCTGTCCGTCGCCCGTCCTCGAACCCGAGTCCGAAATACTTCCAGAATCCTTTCATCCGGTCCAGCAGATGGCCCGGGCCGGAGAGCCGCTGCCGGTAGCCCTCGAGCAGATCGTCGTGAAATGCCCGGAACCGATCGGCCCGACGGTCGTTTTGCGGCTCCCGGCCGTCGACGGCCGCCGGCAGAAACGGGTCGACCAGGACCCCGCGGCCGAGCATCCACCGGTGAATCTCGGGGAGGCGGTTTCGGAGGCGGCGGAAGTCGCCGGCGGTGTTGATGTCGCCGTTGTAGACGACCGGGTGGTTTGACTCGGCTGCGGCCGCCGCGAAACGGTCCAGGTCCGGGCGCCCGCCGTACATCTGCCGGGCTGTTCGGGGATGGAGGATAATTTCAGACAGGGGGTAGCGGTTGAGCACCGGCAGGACGTCGAACACCTCGTCTGCATCGATTCTCCCCAGACGAAGCTTGACCGACACGTGAATGGCAATGGCGGCGTGGACCCGGTCCAAAAAAGCGTCTATTTTTTCCGGATGCGGCAGAAGCCCGCAGCCGCGCCCTTTTTTCATGACCATCGGAAAAGGACAGCCCAGGTTCCAATTGACGGTTTGATACCCCAGGTCGGACAGGGCCCGGGCGACGAGAAGAAAATCCTCGGCGCTCTTGCCGATGATCTGGGGGGTCACGGGCAGGCACGGGTTCTGCGCCGGCTGCAGGTCGGAAAGGAGGCCCGGACGGACCCTGGGGCCCGATACCGTGGGAATAAACGGCGCCACCGCCCGGTTCAAACCGGAAAAATGTCGACAGAAGACGTTTCGGAATACGGCGTCGGTGTATCCCCTCAGGGGGGCGAGAATCAACTCCGGCGCCGGGAGGGGGGCGGCGGGGGTCGGCGTCATCGGGGGTCCTTTTTGGAGATCAGGCGCTTTAGCAGCACATCGGCCGGGGCTCGCTTCTGTTCCGATGCATCGATCCGGGGCGCCGGGCCGGACAGCCTGTCGAGGGAAACGGCCACCGTCAGGGTTTTGCCGTCGCTTTCTACTTTCACCGGAGAAGGAGCGCCCGGCACGTTGCCCTTCGAAAGGGCAAAGGCCGCGCGTTCGATCACCTGGGCCAGGGTTTCACCCGAGCGCGCCCGCTCTTCGTCGAAGATCTGCTTTGCCTCGGTCGACACCATGACGGTGAGCGACCGTCTCCCCTCGGCCTGCCGCCGCTTCCGCCATCGCTGCTGGCGCTTCCGCGCCGCTTTCGTGTAGGATGGGTCGTCCCGGACCATGATCTGTGCTCTCTGTGTTCTCCGGCAACCGTTCAGTGACCGGTACATAACATGTAACGTCACAAGAGACAACCGGTTCGGTTCTTTCCCGGAAATCTGGCGCCCGAGCCCGGTTTTGACAAGCGGCTCGGCGATCGATTATCGTGGTTCCCCGGTATCGGATCCCTACCTCCCTCACGTTTTCCATGACCAGGAGACGCCGATGAAGCAAACAGATGAATTCGAACGGATTCTGTCCAATTTCAGGGAGATCAGCGCTATTCCCCGATGTTCGAAGCAGGAGGGAAAAATCTGTGCGTATCTCCGGCAGCGGGCCGAAAGACAGGGCTTTTCCGCAACACAGGACCCGGCCGGAAACCTGCTGATCCGGATTCCGGCCTCTCGTGGATGCGAGGGGGCCGCGGTGGTGGTGATCCAGGGGCACATGGACATGGTCTGCGAAAAGCGGGCCGATTCGGACCACGACTTTTCCAGGGACCCGATCCGTATCACAGAAAAAGACGGCTGGCTGCAGGCCGACGGCACGACACTGGGGGCCGACAACGGCATCGCGCTGGCCCTGGCGCTGGCGCTGGCCGAAGACCATGATCTGCTCCGGCCACCCCTGGAGCTTCTGTTTACCGTGGATGAGGAGACCGGTCTGACCGGCGCCAACCGGCTCGAACCGGGCTTCGTACGGGGAAAGATTCTGCTCAACATCGACTCGGAAGACGAGGGCGTCTTCACCGTGGGCTGTGCCGGGGGAGTGGAAAGCCGGCTTCGAATGCCCGTCACCGTTGCACCGGTCGATCCGGAGACGGTGGTCATTCACCTCGAGGCAGACGGGATGCGCGGCGGGCACTCCGGGGTCGACATCCACAAGCAGCGGGCCAATGCGATCCGCGTGATCGCCCGGGCGCTGGACCGGGTGAGCCGGTCTGCCCGGATCCGGATCGTTTCCCTTGCGGGCGGAAAGTCCCACAATGCGATCCCGCGCAGCGCTGCGGTCCGCTTCTGCTGTCCGGGAGACCGGGTCGGGCGGGTCGAAGCCGACCTGCTTTCCGTCGAGCGGTCGGTCAGGATGGAGCATGCGGAGACAGATCCTTCCCTGACGCTTCGATGGCAAGTCGAGGGGGGCGAAACAGGCGCGAATCGGGCGGCGACCACCGAAGACAGCCTTCGTCTCATTTGCCTGCTGCTGGCCCTGCCGGACGGTGTGCAGGCTATGTCGATGCAGATCGAGGGGCTGGTGGAGACCTCCTGCAACCTGGCGCGTGCCACCCTTCTGGAAGACCGGCTGGAGATCGTCACCAGCCAGCGGAGCTCGGTGATGTCTCGGCTGGAGGACATCACCCGGCGTATCGAGGCGGCGGCGGCCCTGGCCGGAGCCACAACCGAGCAGATGAATGCCTATCCGGCCTGGGAACCGAATCTCGAATCGCCCCTGCTGACCCGGTGCCGCGAGACATACCGCGCTCTTTTCGCCCGCGATCCGATGGTGGAGGCGATCCATGCCGGACTGGAATGCGCGGTGATCGGGGCGCGATACGACGCCATGGACATGATCTCCTTTGGCCCGACCATCCGAAACCCGCACTCGCCCGACGAAGCCCTTCACCTGGAATCGGTGGAAAAGGTCTGGACGTTTCTCAAGGCGCTGATGGCGTCGTTTGCGCAGCAGCCGCCATCGCCATCCGGAAACAGGAGCCCGGATACACGTGTCCGGCGTTCGTAGAGGGCGGCGGCAGATAGGGAAGGACGTGGGATTCGCTTCAGCGGGGGCTTTGCGCGGGCGGCTCCCGGCGCTAGACGTTCTGGGTCAGGGAAAAGGCGATCGGTTCTCCCGTTGCGTCTTCGAACTCGAGGACGGCGGTCTGGCCGGTGGCAAGCTCTGCTGCGATATCCCGGAGAAATTTCTTGAAATCGGCGTTCTCCTTTTCCGGCAGATCCAGGCAGGTCCGGCAGGTGACGGCGTAGTCGCTGTCGACCAACGACAGTTTGATGGTGTTCATGGGTCCCTCCCTGCGGCAGGCACGCCGCTTTAGTGGGGCTAATAAAACCATGCCGTCTAAATTATA
>JASFPT010000065.1:0-16970 GCA_050115795.1 Desulfobacterales bacterium | reverse complement strand
TATCCCACGGGCGGGGCCATCTGCCGGCTGGTGAACAAGCACCGAGACGAGCACGGCATCCGATGCTCGGTGGAAAGCACCGGCGGTTCGGTCTACAACCTGAATGCCATCGCTGCGGGCGAACTGGATTTGGGCGTCTGCCAGTCCGACTGGCAGTACCATGCCTATCACGGCGACAGCAAATTTGCCGACAAGGGGCCGAACAAGGAACTGCGGGCCGTTTTCTCCATTCATCCCGAGCCGTTTACCGTGGTGGCCCGGGCCGACTCCGGGATCAAGAACTTTCAGGATCTCAAGGGCAAGCGCGTCAACGTCGGCAACCCCGGCTCCGGTCAGCGCGGCACCATGGAAGTGGTCATGAATGCCCTGGGCTGGACCATGGACGATTTCAAACTGGCGTCCGAGCTCAAATCGGCCGAACAGTCCCAGGCGCTGTGCGACAACAAGGTCGACGCCATGGTCTTCACCGTGGGACATCCCAGCGGCTCGATCCAGGAGGCCACCACCACCTGTGACTCGGTGCTGGTCAACGTGACAGGCCCGGCCATCGACAAGCTGGTCAAAGAAAATTCCTACTACCGGTATGCGACGATTCCCGGCGGGATGTACCGCGGCAATCCGCAGGATACCCATACCTTCGGTGTGGGCGCCACCCTTGTCTCTTCGACCCGGGTTCCGGCCGAGGTCATCTACCAGGTGGTCAAGGCGGTGTTCGAGAACTTCGACCAGTTCAAGAAGCTGCATCCGGCCTTTGCCGTTCTGAAAAAAGAGGAAATGATCAAAGACGGCCTGTCGGCGCCCCTGCATGAAGGCGCCATCCGGTACTACAAAGAGGCGGGTCTGATGTAACAACCAGTCGAAACCAATCCATGCGCTGCTGCAACGGCAGCGCATGGATCAAACAGCGCTCTTGAACCTGCGTAAGGATCCCCGAAAATGAGTCAAACCAAGGACGGCCAGGCCCAGCTGGACCAGGTTCATGAACTGGTCGCCGAGTCTGAAACCGGCGCCCGAAACCCCACCGGTGCGGTTTCCAAAAAAATCATGTTCTACGTGCCGCTTGCCTGGACCCTGTTCCAGCTCTGGTACGCATCGCCGCTTCCGTTTCTGTTCAACATCATGGTGTTCAATTCGACCGAAGCGCGGGCCATTCACCTGGCGTTCGCCATTTTTCTGGCCTACACGGCCTATCCCACCTTAAAACGCTCACCGAGGGACTACATCCCCTTCCAGGACTGGGCCTTTGCCCTGCTGGCCGCCTTTTGCGCCGCCTACCTGTTCATTTTCTACAAGGGGCTCTCGGATCGGCCGGGGGATCCGACCACGCTCGACCTGGTCGTGGGGGTCGTCGGGCTGATCTTCCTGCTGGAGGCCACCCGCCGGGCGCTGGGCCCGCCGCTGATGGTGGTTGCACTGGTTTTTATCTGCTACACCTTCGGGGGACCCTACTTTCCCGACGTCATCGCTCACAAGGGCGCCAGTCTTTCCAAGGGGATGTCTCACTACTGGCTCAGCACCGAAGGTGTATACGGGGTTGCCCTCGGGGTGTCCACCAGCATGGTGTTCATGTTCGTTCTGTTCGGGTCGCTTCTGGAGGTCGCCGGGGCCGGAAATTACTTTATCCGCGTCGCCTTTGCAGGGCTGGGGCACATGCGGGGCGGGCCGGCCAAGGCGGCGGTGGTGGCATCGGGCCTGACCGGCCTGGTTTCGGGTTCGTCGATCGCCAACGTGGTTACCACCGGCACATTTACCATCCCGCTGATGAAAAAGGTCGGTTTTCCCGCGGAAAAAGCCGGGGCGGTGGAGGTCGCCGCATCGACCAACGGGCAGTTAATGCCGCCGGTGATGGGGGCGGCCGCCTTTCTGATGGTGGAATACGTCGGTATCTCCTACATCGAGGTGATCAAGCACGCCTTTTTGCCGGCGGTGATCTCCTATATCGCGCTGGTCTACCTGGTTCACCTGGAGGCCTGCAAGATGGGCCTCAAGGGGATGGAAAAGCCCTACACCCGGCCCTTCTTCCAGAAGGTGCTCCTGTTTGTCATGACGATCCTGTTTATGATCGTCATGGCCGGTATCACCTATTACGGCGTCGGCTGGATCAAGACCGCCACCGGGGCTGCGGCCAAATACATCGTTGCCGTCATTTTGTTCGTCGCCTACCTGTTTCTGATCTGGTACGCCTGTAAGGTGCCGGAGCTGGAAGCCAGCCAAACGATTGAAAAACTGCCCCTGCTGGGGCCGACCGCCCAGGCCGGCTTTTATTTCCTGCTGCCCGTGGTGGTGCTGATGTGGTGCCTGGTGGTGGAACGGCTGTCTCCGGCGCTGGCGGCCTTCTGGGCCACCGTCTTGCTGATGTTCATCGTGGTGACCCAGCGGCCCATCAAGGGAAAGATCCGAAAGATCCAGAGCGAAGAATATGCCTTCAAGACCGGGCTGAACGACCTGATCATCGGGATGGTCTCCGGCGCGCGGAACATGATCGGCATCGGCGTGGCCACCGCGGCGGCCGGCATCATCGTCGGCACCGTCACCCTCACCGGAATCGGACTGGTCATGACCCAGTTCGTCGAATTCATCTCCGGCGGGAACCTGATCCTGATCCTGTTTTTTACGGCGGTGATCAGCCTGCTGCTGGGCATGGGTCTTCCCACCACGGCCAACTACATCGTGGTCTCGACCCTGATGGCGCCGGTCATCGTCAACCTGGGCGCCGAAAACGGCCTGATCGTGCCGTTGATCGCGGTCCACCTGTTCGTCTTTTTCTTCGGCATCCTGGCCGACGACACCCCACCGGTGGGGCTTGCCGCCTTTGCCGCCTCCGGGATCTCGGGAGGAGACCCCATCCGGACCGGAATCCAGGGGTTTGCCTACGACATCCGAACGGCGATCCTGCCGTTCATGTTCATCTTCAACACCGAACTGCTGATGATCGGAATCGGCAGCTGGTACCACTTTTTGATCGTGGTGGCCGCCGCCGTTCTCGGCATGCTGATGTTTGCGGCCGCCACCCGGGGGTTCTGGATCACCAAAAGCCGCCTGTGGGAGTCGGCCGTCCTCCTGCTGGTGACCTTCACCCTCCTTCGCCCGGGATTCTGGTGGGACATGGTCTATCCCGAATACCAGCACGTCCCGGCCACCCATATGGATCATTACGTGGATAAGATGTCGCCCGGCACGCACCTGGTGGTGCGGGTCAAGGGAACCAAGCTCAGCGGAGACCAATATTCAAAGGTCGTCATGTTGAAGGTGGGAGAGGGCGAGAACGGCGCAGAGAAGATGGCGGACATGGGGTTTGAAACCCGGGACGAAGACGGCAAGGTCTTCGTCGACATTGTGTCTTTTGCCAGCCCGGCGGAAAAGGCCGGCATCGATTTCGACCAGGAGATCGAATACATCCAGGTGCCCACCGACCGGCCGCCCAAGCAGGTCATGTTCATTCCGGCGGTTCTGCTGCTGGTGGTGATCTACCGCCTCCAGCGCAAGCGCCTTCGAAAGGAGGAGGCCGCCAAGGCCGCCGGACCGGGAGATGCCTCCCCCGAAAGCGCCTGAGCGGGGGGGAGCGGAACGGAAAGCGCCAAGTCTCGCCACAAAGGGCACGAAGGAAACGAAGAAAAGGCGCGTGACGCGATCTTCGTGTTCTTCGTGCTCTTCGTGGTTACAGCGCCCCTGGCGCGACGGTTTTCCAGGACCCGGACCTTTGACGAAACCCGCGGCAGCCCGACGCCCCCCGTCGGTTGCCGCCCAATCTATCGGAGCCGACCATGTTTACGAAAATCCTGGTGCCCCTCGATGTGGACTACTCGAAAACCGCCGCCGCCGTCTATCGCAAAGCGGCGGAGCTGGCCCGGTGCACCGGCGCACAATTGCGCCTGGTAACGGTCATTCCCGGGTTCGGCATGCCGATCGTAGCCGCCCACTTTACCAAAGACATGCAAAAAGAGGCTGAAGATCGCGTGCGGCAGGCCCTCGACACATTCATCGAAGAAAACTGCGACGAGACGGTGACCTACGAGATCCGGACCGGCAAGAACTGGGAGGAGATCCTCCATGCGGCCGAATCCTGGGGGGCGGATTTGATCGTGGTCTATCACAACCGTCGCAATCCGATCAACGAGGCCTTCAGCAGGTCCTGTGCCGAGCGGGTCACAGAGCATGCCTCGTGCCCGGTGCTGAGGCTGCGCGGGGTGCACGGCGACGCGTAGGTGGTCGCTGGGTTGATTGGTCGATTCGTCAAATGGGAAATCCCTGGCAACCCTTCGGCAAGCTGTCAGCCACTTGGCCAAAGAAGGTCTGAACGGGTTTTCCGATTTGACCATTCAACCCATTGACCCATCAACCGTAGCCCCCATCACGCCCAGATCCCCTCGACCACCGCCCCGCAGTCTGGGCATTTCCCCTCCCGGATCCGGTTGCTGTTGACCGTAAAGCCCCACCGATCGATGAGTTTTTTCCCGCACCCGTGGCAGAAGGTGCTCTCGGCCTCTTCGCCGGGCACGTTGCCGGTGTAGACGTAACGCAGGCCGGCCGCCATCCCGATCTCCCGGGCATCTCGAAGGGTTTTCACCGGGGTGGGCGGGCGGTCCGTGAGCCGGAAGGTGGGGTGGAAGCGGCTGATATGCCAGGGGGTGTCCGGCCCGAGTTCGTCTGACAGAAAACCGGCCAGGTCCCTGAGCTCTGCCGGATCGTCGTTCGCCCCCGGTATGATCAGGGTGGTCACCTCCACGAACACGCCGAGCCGCTTCATCAGGCGAAGGGTTTCCAGAACCGGTGCGAGGCGGGCGGCGCACATCTCCTGGTAGAACTTGTCGGAAAAGGCCTTCAGATCGACGTTGGCTGCGTCCAGGTCCGGTGACACCCGCTCCAGGGCCTCCGGGGTCATGTACCCATTGGTGACAAAAACATTCCGGATTCCCCGACGCCGGGCGAGGGCCGCCGTATCGGCGGCAAATTCGAAAAACACCGTCGGTTCGGTGTAGGTGTACGCGATGGAGGTGCATCCTGCCCGCAGGGAATCGGCCACCACGGCCTCCGGAGCGGTTTCGCGCCCGGGAATCAGACCCTTCCGGTCGGAGGGCAACTGGGAGATATCGGCGTTCTGGCAGAAGCGGCACCGGAAATTGCACCCGACCGTTGCAACTGAAAACGACAGGGTGCCGGGCAGCACGTGAAACAGGGGCTTTTTTTCGATGGGGTCGACGTTGCGGGCGATCACCCTCCCGTAGACAAGGCTCGTCAGCCTTCCTCCCTCGTTTTCCCGAACGCCGCAAAGCCCCCGTTTGCCCTCCTTGATGCGGCACCGGTGGTTGCAGAGACGGCAGCGGACTTGACCCTCTGCCAGCGGTTCCCAGAGATAGGCTTCTTTCATCCTTTTCTCCTCCCGGTATGATGGGATGAGATGCTCGGCTTTGGCAACGGAGCGTCTACAGTCTGCTGGATGCTGGAAAGCTCAAACGGCGACATGAAGAAAGATTCCAAGTGTCAGCCCCGCCGCTGGCCCCCTCGCCGACCAGTTGGATCAAGCCCGCAAGTTTCGTGCGAGCGGTCCGAAAAACCAGCGAGCTGCCGGAAGAAAGCCATCAGCACGGAAAAACGGATTGAACACAGCCTGCAGCAAGCTGTGGGGAATGCGCTCGCTATCTCGGTTCAGCTCATTGCCGTCCGGTGATTCCTGACGGCTTCCTTCCAGCATCCCTTTGTCCGGCCATGTGCTTGCCTTGCATCCCAGCCTCCCAGCTTCCCGGCCTCCCGGCGAACGGGGGGCGGGAGGCGCCATAGCCCGTCACTGCCCCGGAGGGACGCTTTCCGGCCATGGGCAGTTCCAGCTCCAACGGCCGGGTGCGAAAACGGGGCATCAACACCGCGACCACGCCGGTGTAAGCGCCGAAGGGATAGCGGCCCAGCCGCGCGTGTCGATCAGCCCAGGGCCCCAGGCGGGGGCCTCCCCAGTAGAGGTGGCTTACCGTCTCCCAGGTCATCGGCACATTGCCGGCCACTTTTCGTATCATCCGCTTGATCTGCCAGATGCTGAAAAATCGGGCGCGGTTGTAAACCGTCGACGAAAGGATGCCACGAAGACGGATCTGCGCGGCCCTCAGTGCAAACCGGTTCATGGCCCCGATAAACAGCTTGTCTTTGGCGACCCGGCACGCCTCGGCCACCGCTTGCTGGGGATCTTCCACGAACTCCAGCGCCCCGGTGAACACCGCATAATGAAACGCATTGTCTTCGAAGGGGAGGTCTTCGGCGACCCCGCGGTGAAATTCGACCCGGCGGCCGGTCCGTTGCTTTGCGATTTCGACCATCGGATCGGAAGGGTCAATAGCGGCCAGCCGAAGACCGAAGTCGCCCAGATAGACCAGCGTGTTGCCGACGCCGCAGCCGATTTCCAGAAGCGATTCGCCGGCCCGGGGCCGGAGCATCTCCACCAAGAGACGGTTTTCGCGGTCTGCCAGAGAGCGGTTCGGCCGCTGCTCGATCTGCTTTTCGCATGCCCAAGCATCTCTGAAATCGAACACATAGCCCATAGCCGACAATCTAAAAAAAAACGGTTCGGCGATCAAGCAAATCCTCCAAAGGCCGGCGGATTGCTATAGGGCCGGATTTTACCCGAGCCACGTATATGGTCAATATGAGAACTCTAATACACTTGACATTTCATATAAAAATCATTAATAATTGAACTTTTGGTGGCGTCTGGAGGATCCATGGATTCACAAAACGATGTCGTCGTCAAAGGGATTGTCGGGGCGATTCGGCGCCTGATCCGTGCCGTGTCCATCGATACGATAAAGATGAGCCGGCAACACAGTCTCACGGCCCCCCAGAGCGGGGTTCTGCGCTCACTGTCCCGGGACGGGCCCCTCTCTTCGGCGTCCTTGAGCCGCGAGCTGTGCGTGACGCCGTCCAACATTACCGGGATTATCGACCGACTGGAGAAAAAAGGGCTCGTTGAGCGGACCCGGATGCAGGGAGACCGGCGGGTGACGCTGATCTTTATCACCGAGCAGGGGAAGCAGCTGAGCCGGGATCTGCCCGACCCCATCGAAATTCGGCTCATCTCCGGACTTGCGGAGCTGCCGCCCAAGAAGGTCAAGAAACTGGACGATGCCCTCAAGCAGATCATCGACATCCTGGACGCCAAGCAAATAGAGGACTCCCCGCTTCGATGACGGGGAACCCGAACACCATCAAACGGGTGATAGAGGACGCACCTGTGGAGCTGCCATGACAGAGAAAGTTGTCGTCAATGATCTTTACAAGATTTTCGGCCCGGATGCGAAGCGGGGCATCCAGCTCATCAAAGAGGGACTGAACAAAGAGGAGATCTTCAACAAAACCGGATTGACGGTCGGCGTCCGGGAAGCCTCCTTCACGGTCAGGGCAGGGGAGATTTTCGTGGTGATGGGACTTTCGGGTTCTGGGAAATCAACCCTGGTCCGGATGCTCAACCGGCTCATCGAGCCCACGGCCGGCGAAGTGCTCATCGATGGGCAGAACGTCACCCAGATGAAGAAAAAAGATCTGATTCAACTCCGGCGTGAGAAGATGAGCATGGTGTTTCAATCCTTTGCGCTGATGCCCCACATGACGGTCCACGAAAATACGGCTTTCGGGCTGGAGGTGGCCGGCATGGGAAAGACGCAGCGCGAGACCCGGGCTCTTGCCGCGCTTGAACAGGTCGGGCTCAAGCCCTGGGCCAAGAGCTACCCCCAGGAGCTCTCCGGCGGCATGCAGCAGCGTGTCGGCCTGGCGCGCGCCCTGGCCCAGGATCCGGATATCATGCTCATGGACGAGGCCTTTTCGGCCCTCGATCCGCTCATCCGCAGCGAGATGCAAGACGAGCTGCTCAAACTCCAGGAAGACAGCGATCGGACGGTGATCTTCATTTCCCACGATCTGCACGAAGCGATGAAAATCGGCGACCGCATCGCCATGATGGAAGGGGGGCGCATCGTTCAGGTCGGCACCCCCGACCAGATCCTGAAAAATCCGGCGGACAAATACGTCCGGTCCTTTTTCCGGGGCGTCGATCCGACAACGGTCTTTGCCGCAAAGGACGTGGCCCGCAAAAGCCAGTTGACGGTCCGCTGGCACAAGGGGGAGGGGACCCCCATGGCCGCCCTGGAGCAGCTCCGACAAGAGGACCGCGATTATGCCTATGTGCTGGACCGCGACAAGAAATTCAAGGGCGTCGTCTCGACCGAATCGCTGACGGAAGCCTCCGAGCGGGATGAACCGAACCTGGACGGCGCCCTCTTACAGGAGGTCAAGCCGGTGTCGGCCGAGACGCCCCTGCAGGAGCTGCTCACCGTCATCCGTACCTGTCCGTGTCCCGTACCGGTGGTCGACGAAAAAAACACCTACCTCGGCGTCGTTTCCAGAACCACCTTTCTGCGCACCCTGGAGCACGGGGTCGAGGCGTCAAAGAAGGAGACGGCTGCATGATGGCTTTACCGGCGGCGGGGTCGAAAACGACCTTCACCGCAACCGGTGAGGGGCAAACGCCCGGAACCATACCGGAGGAGATCCATGCTCGATATCTTTGATTTCGAAGAACACATCATTCCCATGGAAAAATGGGTGGCAGGGGGCGTCAACTGGCTGGTGGACAATTTCCGCCCGCAGTTTCAGGCCGTGAAATGGCCGGTGGACAAAACGCTCCACGGCATCGACTGGGTGCTCCAGTCCGTTCCACCGGTGATTTTTCTGATCCTGCTCTTTATCATCGCCTGGCGGCTGTCCGGCTGGAAGGTGGGCGTCTTCGGCGTTCTGACCTTCCTGCTGGCCGGCTATCTCGGCATGTGGCAGGAGACCATGACCACGCTGTCGATGGTGATCAGCGCGGTCATGTTCTGCGTGGTCGTGGGAATCCCCGCGGGAATCATCGCCGCGCGAAGCGACCGGTTCGCCAATTCCATCCGCCCGATTCTGGACGCCATGCAGACCACACCGGCATTCGTCTACCTGGTGCCGGTGGTCATGCTCTTTTCCATCGGCACCGTGGCCGGGGTCATCGCCACCATCATCTTTGCCATGCCGCCCATCATTCGGCTGACCAACCTGGGAATCCGGCAGGTCCAGTCCGACGTGGTGGAGGCCGCCCACGCCTTCGGCGCCACGGACTTTCAGATCCTCTGGCGGGTGCAGTTCCCCCTGGCCCTGCCCACCGTCATGGCCGGGCTCAACCAGACCATCATGATGTCGCTTTCGATGGTGGTCATCGCAGCGCTCATCGGCGCCGGCGGTCTCGGCGTTCCGGTGTTCGAAGGGTTGAACTCGCTGCGGGTGGGGCTTGCCTTCATCGGCGGACTTTCCATCGTTCTGCTGGCCATGGTGCTCGACCGGATCACCCAGGCCCTCGGCGAGGCCAGACGGACCCATACCCGAGAGGATTCCTGACGGCGGAAACGCGGGTTCCCGATGTTGAACCTGAAGGGTCTTTGCCCCCAGCGGACGGAGACGTTATCTGCGGTCATTTTCTGCAAAGCAACCGTAAAAAAAGGAGGAATTTATGATTGGAAAGGGCTTTTCTCGAAAAACATTCTGGTTGACCATCGCCGCACTGGCGATGAGTCTGGTGTTCATCGGGCCGGCGATGGCCATGCATCATATGCCCGGGCAGGGCGTCACCGTCCAGCCGGCGCGGGCCACCTGGACGACGGGCTTCTTTCTGGAAGCCATCTACAGCCGGGCTCTGGAAGACCTCGGTTACGACGTCAAGGACCCGAAAAAGCTGTCCAACCCCATTTTCTACAAATCCGTTTACCAGGGCGACGTGGATTTCTGGGCCAACGGCTGGTTTCCGATTCACTATGCCCAGTTGGGGATGCCCTATGACCAGTACAAAAAGAAGGCGTCCATCGCCGGGACCGTGGTCAAGGGCGGCGCCCTTCAGGGATACCTGGTGAGCAAACGGGAGGTGGAGAAATTCGGAATCAAATCCCTGGACGACTTCAAACGTCCGGAGGTCATGAAGGCCTTCGACGCCAACGGCGACGGCAAGGCCGATCTGGTGGCCTGCCCGCCGGGCTGGGGGTGTGAAAAGGTCGTCACCTTTCATCTCAAGGCCTACGGCCTGGAGGACTACATCAATCCGATCAAGGCCAGCTATTCGGCGTCCATGGCCGATGCGGTGGCCCGCTACCAGAGCGGTGAGCCGGTCTTCTTCTACACCTGGACCCCGAACTGGACCGTGAACCGCTTCAAACCGGGAAAGGACGTGATGTGGATCAACGTGCCGAAGATCATCCCCTCCCCGGCCCAGAAGGGTTACGAAGATGCCATGGTCCACTCGGGCGTGAAAGGCGCCGTGACCGATCCCATCAAGATGGGTTTTCCCGGAAACGACATCGACGTCGTGGCCAACAACCAGTTCCTGGCCGACAATCCGGCCGCGGCCAAGATGTTTGAGGTCATGTCCATCCCCTTTTCCGACATCGCCGCCCAGAACGCGAAGATGTACGAGGGGGAGAACACGGAAAAGGATATCGACCGCCATGTGGACGAATGGATCGCCGGCCACAAGGACACCTGGGAGGGGTGGCTCCAAGAGGCCCGCAACGCGGCCAAGTAGCCTTTCCCGAAACCCATGGATTTTCGCAAACCCGCAACGGTCCGGCCCGGGGCAAGCCCCGGGCCGGGCTTTTTTGGGCTGTGAACCGGGGTCATGTCCCACCGGCATCTTGCAAATACAGGCGCTCCGGGCGGGTGACAGAACACCGGTTCGGATTTTTCAGATGCCTTTCAAAAAACGGGCGAGAACCGACGATTTGGCTATGAAAACTCCCTATTGCATCGTATAAGCCGCTGTGCGGCGATTTTTCGTCCATGCCCTCAAATTCGCTTGCTTTTTAATCCTTGATTGTTTAGGCTTGGACATTCGAGGCTTTGAAAGGAAGAGGACCGATGCTTCAGGACAATACACAGATCATCAAGGACATCGTCGGCTCGATTCGTCGGTTGATCCGCGCGGTGTCGATCGATTCGGTGAAGATGAGCCGGAAGTTCAGCCTCACCGCCCCCCAGAGCGGAGTCATGCGCAGTCTCAACGCCCGCGGGCCGATCTCTTCGGCCGAGCTGAGCCGCGAGCTCTGTGTGACGCCGTCCAACATCACCGGAATCATCGACCGTCTCGAAAAAAAGGGACTGGTCGCCCGGATCCGGCAGGAGGAAGACCGCCGTGTGGTGCTGATCCGTCTCACGGAAGCCGGTGTCACCCTGGCCGAGCGGCTTCCGGATCCGATCGAAACCCGCCTGATCTCGGCCCTTTCCGGCCTGAAGCCGGGCAAGGTGCGGGATCTTAGAAACGCCCTGACCACGATATTGCAGCTGATCGACGCCGAACACCTCGAAGACGAACCGCTCCGTTAACCGGGCGGTTCGCGGTCGTTTTCCCCGTCCCCGCCAATTTTTTCTCCCTCCGGTTCTTGTAAACTTTATCATTGATACCAGAAGCTTGTATGAGCACTGGAACACCGGTTCCGGCCCCATGGGCGCCAACGGGCGCCGGGGGTGTTGTCACCGGCCCGCCTGTGCGGTATTTTCGGCAACGACAGGCGAACCTCCAACGGACACGTAGGGATCGCATCCAGGCGGGCCCGGCGGCGCTTCAGGAGAACAAACATGGATTCCTTTTTCAAGGTGACCTCGCTTTCCGAGGTGCTCGAATACCGCCGGCTTTTTACGCCCCTCGGCACCGAGACCGTCGACCTGGCCGAAGCGCCGGGCCGAATATTGGGAGCAGACCTGGTCAGCGACGAGGATCTTCCCCCCTTTTCGCGGTCCACCATGGACGGCTTTGCGGTCCGGGCCGCATCCACCTTCGGGGCCTCTGAGGCAAATCCCGCCTTTCTCACGCTCAAGGGCGAGGTGGCCATGGGGCAGGTGCCGGAATTTTCCATCGGCCCGGGGGAAGCCGCCCGCATTGCCACCGGCGGCGCGCTTCCGGCCGGCAGCGATGCGGTCGTCATGCTCGAATATGCGGAGATCCTCGATGAACAGACCATCGAAGTCACCCGGAGCGTGGCGCCGGGGGGGCACGTGGTGGAAAAAGGGGAAGACTTTTCCCGGGGTCAGGTGGTCCTCGGGGATGGCCGGCGGCTGCGGGCACAGGAGGTCGGCCTTCTGGCGGCCTTCGGGCGCGGCCGGGTGACGGTGTTCCGGCGGCCGGTGGTCGGGATCATCTCCACCGGAGACGAGATCGTTTCCATCGAGGAAACCCCCGGTCCCGGACAGATCCGGGATGTGAATACCTACACCCTGACGGGGCAGGTCCTGGATGCAGGGGGACATCCGGTTTCCCGCGGCATCGTCCGGGACCGCTACGATTCGCTCAAGCGCGTGTTGACATCGGCCCTGGACGATTCGGACATGGTCCTGATCTCGGGGGGAAGCTCCGTTGGCACGCGGGATTACACGCTGAAGGTGTTTTCCGACCTGCCCGAAGCCGAAGTCCTGGTCCACGGAATGACCATCAGCCCTGGAAAGCCGACCATTTTGGCCCGAGTCGGGCAAAAACCGGTCTGGGGGCTGCCGGGGCACGTGGCCTCGGCCATGGTGGTATTTACCGCCGTGGTCAGACCCTTTCTGGAGCGCATCGGAGGGCTGGCCGGCAGGGCGGACAGCCGGCCGCTTCGGATTCCGGCCCGGATGGCCCGGAACGTGGCCTCGGCCCAGGGGCGGGTCGAGTTCATCCGGGTCCGCCTCCGGCAGGAAGGGGACCGGCTGCTGGCAGAGCCGGTGCTCGGCAAGTCGGGGCTGATTCACACGATGGTCAGGGCCGACGGCCTGGTGACGGTGGGCATGAACGAGGAGGGGCTGGAAAAGGGGGACCCGGTGGAGGTGATTCCGATGTAAAAGACGAACGTCGAATGGCCAATGAAAGAACCCAGCGGCTGTGCCGGTGTGGGTATCTTCGGCACGGCGCGCCTGAAGCGATCCGGTTCACCTCGCTTTTTCGTAAGCAAGCTCTTTGTTTTTCATTCGATGTTCGGCGTTGGGCGTTGGACGTTCGACGTTCCTTTTTTCATCTATCCGGCTGTGCCGACACCGGTTCCAATTTTTTTTTTGATGACGGAACCCGAGGAGTCGTATTTTCATGAAGCGGAACATCTACCTGAAGAAAAAGTCCCTGGAAGAGGCCCGCTCGCTCCTTGCCGAGCGTTTTCCCGGGACCGGAGTGCTCGAAGCGGAAACGGTTCCCGCCACCGAGGCGGTGGGGCGCGTCCTTTCCGAAGCGCTCTACGCCCGGATCTCTTCGCCGAATTTCAATGCCGCGGCCATGGACGGGATCGCAGTGAAGGCCGCCGACACCTTCGGTGCCGCCGAAACCCGTCCCCGGGAGCTGGCAGGGGGCAAAAACGCCTTTTTTGTCAATACCGGTCACGTCCTGCCCGAAGGCACCGACGCCGTGATCATGATCGAGGACGTGCAGGTGCTCGACGACGAGCGGCTGCGGATCGAGGCGCCTGCTTTCCCCTGGCAGAACGTCCGCCGGATGGGCGAAGACATCGTTGCAACCGAACTGCTCTTTCCCCGCAATCATGTATTCTCCCCTTACTGCGTTGGTGCGCTGATTTCCGGGGGGGTCTACCAGGTTCCCGTGCGCAGACGGCCCCGGGTGCTCATCATCCCCACCGGCTCGGAGCTGGTCGATCACACCACCGCCCCGCCCGAAAAGCTCAAGGCCGGCCAGGTGGTGGAGAGCAATTCCCACGTGCTTCTGCATCTGGCCGAGGCGGCCGGTGCTGTGGGGATCCGCCGGGAGAGGGTCGTCGACGATCCGGACACGCTCCGGTCGGCCATCGACCAGGCCGCCGACCAAGACGTGGATATCGTGCTCACCGTGGGCGGGTCTTCGGCCGGCTCCGAAGACTTCACCCGCGGTGCGGTGGAAACGCTCGGGGAGGTTCTGGTCCACGGCGTTACGATCATGCCCGGAAAGCCGGTTCTGGCCGGTGTCGTCCGCGGAAAGCCGATATTCGGGATTCCAGGCTATCCGGTGTCGGCCATTGTCGCTTTCGAGCAGTTCGTCCGGCCCCTGATCTGCCGGATGCTCGGAAAACCGGACGAAGAAAGAGCCCGTATTCCGGTGGAGCCGACCCGCAAGATTCCCTCGCGGCTCGGGGTCGAGGAGTTTTTGAGGGTCAAGCTGGGCCGGGTCGGCGAGCGGATCGTGGCCACGCCCCTGCCCCGGGGGGCCGGCAGCATCACCACCATCACCGAAGCCGACGGGATCATCCGGATCCCGAGCCACATCGAGGGGATCGCCGAAGGAGAGACCGCGGAGGCCGAACTGATCCGGCCCCTTTCCGGCATCGAAAACACCATCGTGGTGGTGGGCAGCCATGACAACACCCTCGATCTGATCACCGATGAACTGCGCGCCAGAAAGGACCACCTGGTCCTGTCCTCCAGCCACGTCGGCTCCATGGGCGGTCTGATGGCCATTCGAAGGGGAGCGTGCCACCTGGCCGGGGCGCATCTGCTCGACGAGGAAA
The DNA here is from genome assembly GCA_050115795.1 of Desulfobacterales bacterium. GTDB lineage: Bacteria > Desulfobacterota > Desulfobacteria > Desulfobacterales > CAFBRK01 > JAIPEL01. Next base: position 2,469 of record JASFPT010000065.1, on the reverse strand, counting down.
GCGGCACTTACAATGTCACCTACATCCGACGGTATCTGCCCGGGATCGGGGTTCGGCTCGTGAATCTCGTGCTCCGGGACCAGGGACTGATCGTGGCCCCGGGCAATCCCAAAGCGATCCGGGGAATCGGGGACCTTGCCCGGCCCGATGTGACCTTCATCAACCGCCAGGCCGGCTCCGGCACCCGGATCCTGCTCGACTACCGTCTCCGGCAGCTCGGGATCGATCCGGCCGCCATTCGCGGCTACGAAACGGACGAGTACACCCACATGGCCGTTGCGGTCGCTGTGCTCGGCGGGGCGGCCGATGCCGGACTCGGCATCCATGCCGCGGCCCGCGCCCTGGGGCTCGATTTTATTCCCGTGGTGACCGAACAATACGATCTGGTGATTCCCGAGGTTCACTTCAACACCGACAAGATCCAGGCGCTGATGGAAGTCGTCCGAAGCGATGCCTTCCAAAAGCGGGTGAAGGCGCTGGGGGGCTACAGCACCGAAAAGACAGGGACCCTCATCGAATGAACCCCTTTTTGAACCCGGCTGCGCGCTTGCACACGATTCTTCGGCTTGGGTTTCGATCCCCAACCCTTTCTGGAGCCGTCCTTTGACCAGTTGGACCCGACGGGGATGGCGGGTCATCGGCCACACGGCCGATACCGGCCTTGAAATCCAAGGCGAAAGCTTGCCCCAGCTCTTCGAACGGGCCGCCGATGCCCTGTTTGCACAGATCGTCGAAGCCGCTCCCGCTCTCTGCCGACAGGCCGAAGATCTCTCGGTGGTCGGTGAAGACTGGCCGGACTTGATGTTCAACTGGCTCCGGGAGCTGCTTTACCTGTGGACCGGGAAAGAAAGGCTTGTCACCGGCGTCCGCATCCAAAAGCTTTCCGCCTGTTCGATCCAGGCGCAGGTCTACTGGGTCCCATACGACCCGGCCGTGCACCGCCTCCACGAGGAGGTCAAGGCGGTCACCTACCACCAGCTTCGGGTCGAACCCACGAAAACCGGATGGGCGGCCCGGGTCTACCTCGATGTCTGAGTTTGCTTCTTACAAGGAGGAGCCTTGAACGAGATCCCCGATCGACACGAGAAATCCGGATCGTCGGAACAACCCGTGGAAGGGGTCCGCAAGGTCCTTCTCAAGGGGATTTTCTGGCGGGTTCTGATCATTGAAGGCATCCTGCTGGTCTGGTCCCTGGCGTGGCGGATGTTCACCGACCAGCAGGCGACGCCGGCGGACCTGTTCTGGTACGCGGTGCGCATCGTCTTGCTGATCGGCGTGGTCATTCTGTTTATCTGGTTCACCTTCCGGCAGTTTCTGACCCGCGAAATCATCGTTCCCCTGGAGGCGGTGGCCGAGGCCAACCGGCGTTTTCGGGAGGACGAAGACCGATCCGTCGAATTCGACCTGCCCACCGCCGCTCCCCGCGAGATCCGGGATATCGTCGATACCCGGACCAAAATGCTTCAGACCATCTTGAAGGTCTCGGACGAGCGGCTCCGGCTGATCAAGTTCATCCGGGAAACCTTCGGGCGTTACCTGTCCCAAAAGGTGGTGGATCGAATCCTGGAATCGCCGGAGGGGGGCGAGATCGGCGGCCGACGCGAAACGGTTACGATCCTCATGTCCGACATCCGCGGGTTTACCAGCCTGAGCGAAACCTCCGACCCGGAAAAGATGGTGCGGATGCTCAATCGCTATCTGGACCGGATGTCGCGGGTCATCGTCGGATACGACGGCATCATCGACGAGATCGTCGGTGATGCGATTCTGGCGGTCTTCGGCGTGCCGGAAAAAAGCCCCGACGACCCGCACCGGGCGGTGGCCTGTGCCCTGGCGATGCAAAACGCCCTGGACGAGCTCAACGACGAAATACAGGCCGAGGGGCACCCCCAGCTGGAGATGGGCATCGGGATCAACACCGGCGACGTCATCGTCGGCAACATCGGCTCCGAGGTCCGGATGAAATACGGGATCGTCGGGGCGGCGGTCAACACCGCCTCCCGGATCGAATCAAACGCCGTGGGCGGCCAGGTTCTCATCGGAGAGACGACCTACCAGGCGGTCAAAGATGCGGTCGCGGCCGATCCTCCCCGGGCGATCATGATGAAGGGGATCCGTCAGCCCCTGGTGATCTACGCCGTGCATCGGATCGGGGCCCCTTACGACGTCGCCCTCTCCCGTAAGCCCCTTGCCAAGGACGGCCTGCCGATCTCCCTTCCGTTTCGCTGCTGGCCTGTGGAGGAGGGGAAAAGAATCTCCGACCGGGCGCTGTCCGGCGAGACCCTCTCTCTGGCCGATGGCCGGATGACCGCCCATATCGCCGGAACGCTGCCGCTTCTTTCCGAGGTCAAGATCGGCTTTGATTTCTGCGTCGACGCCCATTGCTTTGCCGACATCTATGCCAAGGTGGTGGAGGCCGAGCCCCGGAAAGACGGCGTCGTCTGTAGCCTCCGGATCAGCGCCATCGAC
>JASFPT010000064.1:0-16990 GCA_050115795.1 Desulfobacterales bacterium | reverse complement strand
GAATTCATTTCTATTTCATGTTGTCGACGATGGCCCGGCCGAATTCGGAGCATTTCAATTCAGTGGCCCCCTCCATTTGACGGGCCAGATCGTAGGTCACGGTCTTGGCGCTTACGGTGCGCACCAGGCTCTCCCGGACCTTGTCGGCCGCTTTGCTCCACCCCAGGTAATCGAGCATCATTGCCCCGGACAGGATCAAGGAGCCCGGGTTGACCTTGTCCAGGCCGGCGTATTTCGGTGCCGTGCCGTGGGTGGCCTCGAAGACGGCGGCCTCGTCTCCGATATTGGCGCCCGGGGCCATCCCAAGACCGCCGGCCATGGCCGCAAGGGCGTCGGACATATAGTCCCCGTTGAGGTTGGGCATGGCCAGCACTTCGTATTCAGAAGGTCGCAGCAGGATCTGCTGGAACATCGCATCGGCGATGCGGTCCTTGATTACGATCCGTTTTTCGGGGTCTTTGCCGTCGTATTCGCTCCAAAGGGCATCTTCGGTGATCGTCTTTCCGGGGAACGCCTCTTCGGCAAGTTCGTATCCCCATTTGCGAAAGGCGCCCTCGGTGTACTTCATGATGTTCCCCTTGTGAACGAGGGTCACGCTCTTTTTGCCGTGGTCGATGGCGTACTCGATCGCCTTTTTCACCAGACGCCGGCTTCCGGTTCTGCTGATCGGCTTGAGTCCGATGCCCGAGTCCGGCCGGATTTCCACCCCCTCTTCGGCCCGGACCAAATCGATGATCTTCCGGGCAACGGTCGACTCGGCCTCCCACTCCAGTCCCATGTAGACGTCTTCGGTGTTCTCGCGGAACACCACCATGTCGACCTGCTCCGGCTTCTGCATCGGGCTGGGAATGCCGTCGATGTATTTGACCGGCCGGACGCAGGCATACAGATCCAGTGCCTGGCGAAGCCGGACGTTTACGCTGCGAAAGCCTTTGCCAACGGGGGTGGTCAGCGGTCCCTTGATGGCGACCCGGTAGGCCCGCACGTCGTCCAGCGTTTCATCCGGGAGCCAGTTGCCGGCCTCGTTGTAGGCCTTCTCGCCGGCCAGCACCTCCTTCCATCGGATGCTGCGCTCCCCGTTGAAGGCGCCTGCCACGGCGGCCTCGATGACCGTTTTTGCGGCCCTCCAGATGTCCGGTCCGGTGCCGTCTCCTTCGATAAAGGGGATGATCGGGTGGTCCGGAACCACCAGCTTCCCATTCGGGTCATAGGAAATCTGTCCGTCTTGATCCGGCATGTCGGCTCCTTGAAAAAAGTATGATGGAAGCGGGTCTGGAACTCCGTCAGGAAACCGGGGAGAAAGCGCGTGGCTGAAACCAACGAGCAGCCGGGCGGATTCGCCCGGTCCGAAGGTCTTAAACGCAGCCCTTCACCGACGACTATAGATTCTCAGCACGCCGATGGCAACTGTTTTTCAATACAAGGTTCCCGGTTCACGGTTTGGGCGGGTCAACGGAGGAAGCACAACGGTGAGCGGTGCCCGTTGAAACGCCAGATCTTTCTCAAATAAAGCGCCTCATCAGTTCATCGATGGCGGTATCCGCATTGGTGGGCGTGATTCCGAACCGCCGGCACGCCTCTTCGGCCCGGCGGCGGCGATTGGAAGCGTTCAGGTCGTTGAGCCGGGCAAACAGGCCGAGCCGCCGTCCCACCTGGTACAGGGTCTTCTCCTCGGGGGGAAGCGCCAGAAAGCGGTCCAGCTCATCGAGCATCCGGGGCTTGTCCTCGGGAAGCCGGCCCTCGATCTCTTCAAAGAGGTTCAATATGTGATCGCTTGCGATCCAGCTGGTGATACCCGAAAGGGCGCCGATGAAACGGCGAATTTCTCCGGCGGTTTCCACATCGGTCATTTTCGTAAACTCCCCGGAAGCGATCTGTTCGGCCAGGGGGGTATGGTTCGGCACGGCCAGGGTCCGGAGGCGGATAAAATCCGGATCGATCCGGTTCAAGGCATCTGCCGTGTCGTCCGCATGAGCGTCGGACAGTTCGCGGCCACCCAAGCCGGGCATCACGTATTCGGACAGTTCGATCTCCGCGGATTTGACCTTCCGACCGGCTTTGATGTGGACGGATCGGTCCACTCCCTTGGCCACCTTTTTGAGCACTTCATCGCATCCGGATTCCAGGCCGATGTGGATCCGGTTCAACCCCGCTTCGGCCATCGTCGAAAGGTCACGGTCCGATATCCTGGCGACGGTGTGGGAGCGGGCGTAGGATGTGATCCGGCTGACCCAGGGAAAGCGGCGCTTGATGTGGCGCAGGACTTCGATCAGATCCTGCGGCGGCAGCAGCAGGCTGTTAGCGTCCTGCAGGAAAACCGACTCCATGTTGCCCAGCGTCCAGTGAATCGCGGCCTGGAAAGCGGCCATGTCGGCGGCGGCCGGCGGCGGTTCGACGGCGGCCGCGGGAAGGCGGCCCTGGTCCCCACGCTGGGCCAGAATCTGCTCCACGTGTGCATGGACGGCATCGATGTCCCGGATGACGTGGTCTTTGGGCCGAAGGGAAAAACGGCGCCCCTTGTAGACCGGGCAAAAGGTGCATCGGTTCCACGGGCAATTTCGGGTCACCCGGATCAGCAGGCTCCGGGCCTCGCTGGGCGGCCGGATCGGGCCCTGTTCAAACCCCCGGTAAACGGTATCCTGTTTCATGCGACAACAACTTCCTTTCGATGCCGGATCTTTTATTTGACCTGACAACCTTGTCAGCCGGATTTCTTTTGAGAACTGTAAGAAGGGATCCGGCTAAAATCAAGCGTGTCGCAGTCCTTGAACCGGCCGGGGATCTGGGGTAAGGTCGTTGGCGCTGCTGCGCGCTGGGATGCCGGAAGGCCTGGAGGCCGGGATGCGGCAGCAACTGAATCGCAAATCCAAAGATCCTGGGAAATCTGTTTGCTCGAGGATTCATAGCGATTCATGCTGAACGGCTGACTTCAGGGTTGTGGGGGTATTTCTGAAAGCCTTGCGGCTTTCCAGCATCCCAGCCTCCCAGCCGACAAACCTATGAAACGTCTCGGTCTGATCATACTGCTGCTCTTTCTTGCGGCCCTGGGCGGCGCCCTTGCGGTGGTGCTGGACCTGATGGCCTATGCCCGAACCCCTGCCCGAGGGACGGCCCAGACCAAGATCCTTACAGTTTCGCCGGGGGATTCTTTTTCGACCATTGCAGACCGGCTGGCAGCAGAGGAACTCATTGCCGCCCCGGCCAAATTCCGTCGATATGCCCGGCTTCGGGGATTTGACAAGCAGGTCAAGGCCGGAGAATATGAGCTTTCCGCCGCCATGCCCCCCCGGCAGATTCTTGCCGCTTTCGTCCAGGGCAAAGTTCGACTGCACCGGCTGACCATACCGGAAGGCTACGATCTTGCGCAGATCGCATCGGCGGTTGCCGACGCGGGCCTCTGCACCGAGAAAGATTTTCTTGCCGCGGCGCGCAACACCGAGCTGGTCAAACAGATGGGCCTATCCGGGGAGACCTTCGAGGGGTATCTCTTCCCGGACACCTATTTCTTCCCCCGGAACGAGGCGCCGGAGCAGATCATCGCTGCCATGGTGGCGCGTTTCCGGTCGGTGTTCACCGAAGCCTGGCGGAAGCGGGCCGATAAGCTCGGGCTCTCCGTTCATCAGGTCGTGACGCTGGCCTCCATCATCGAAAAGGAGACCGGTGTTTCAGAAGAGCGGCCCATGATCGCTTCGGTTTTTCACAACCGCCTTTCCAGGAACATGCGCCTGGAAAGCGACCCGACGGTGATCTACGGGCTGGACACCTTCGACGGGAATCTCACCCGTCGCCATCTTCGAACGCCCACCGAGTACAATACCTATAAAATCAAGGGGCTGCCGCCGGGCCCCATTGCCAGCCCCGGAAGAGCCTCGCTGGAGGCCGCCCTTTTCCCGGCCCAGACCGATTACCTCTATTTCGTATCGAAAAACGACGGGACCCACCATTTTTCCGCCACTTTCCGGGAGCATCGCGCCGCGGTCAGAAAGTACCAGCTGCGAAGGTAGCGCCGATCTGCGGCAGCGTTTTCACAGCGGGGCTGCCGTTTGGACGCGACTCGTCGGCGATCGGCTATGCTGGCCGACCCCCGCTCGCACCGTGAGAGCGTTTTCTCCCCGGCGGGGTGCAGGGGCGCTTGCCGGGGAAGCGCGGCAGGCGGCTCGACCGGGCATAAGGAAAGAGGCTGATGTGTTTTCCCGCTTTTAGATCGGACTGGACCTGCAGCCAGAACTCGACGCTGAACAGTTCGCCGTGCTCCTTTTCAAAGACGGCCATCAGGTCTCCGGGCAGGCCCAAAAAGGAAGGAAACTCTTCGGGGAATACGTCGTTTTCGTCCACGAAAAACCAGGGGGTGGAAGCCATTTCGCTTTCCGGTTCGCGGGCTTCGGGAATGCGGCGGAAGCGGCACTCGGTGATCAGGCACAGCTCGTCGTAGTCGTAGAAGACGACCCGGCCGTGACGGGTCACCCCGAAGTTTTTCATAAACAGGTCCCCGGGGAAGATGTTGGTAAAGGCAAGTTCCTTGATGGCGCGCCCGTAGTCACGGACCGCCTCACGGGCGGCCCCGGCCTCGGCCTGCTGCAGGTAGACGTCGAGCGGAATGATCTGCCTTTCGGTGTAGACGTGACGGAGGACCACCGATTCGGATTCGATGTGCACGTTTCTTCGCGCGTGGCGCCCCAGATAGGCGAGCAGGTTGTCGGTGAAGCGTCGGCGGTCGACGGCGAGGTGCTCGAACTCCTGGGCTTCCACGAGCCGGCCGGCCCGGTCGTGGCGGAAGACCAGGCCGTATTTGTCCATCACCTTCCTGGCGTTGGTTGTCTTGGGGTAGTCGAAATGGTCCCGGATGACCTTGAAGACCACATCAAAGGACGGCATGGTGAACACCGCCATGACCATTCCTCTCTCCCCGAGGGCGACGTGGAATTTCTCGGTGGTCTGGTTCAGGTGGCGCTGGAGTTCACGAAACAGCTCAGCCTTTCCGTGCTTGTGGAACCCGATGGCGGTGTACAGCTCCGAGATCGGTTTTGCCGGGAGGATCCCTTTGAGAAAGCGTACAATGCGCCGGGGGTCATCGGCCAGAACCCGGAAGTAGGAGCGGGTGAAGCTGAGCAGGATGCTCACCTCCACCTCGCTCATCAGCACGGCATCGACGTACACGCCGCGTTTGTCGTGCGCCACCGCCAGCACAAGCGGGACCGACCCCTTGTCGAGCAGGATCGTGCCGATGATGTAGGCCGCCTGGTTCTGATAAAAAACCGGGCTCAGGGCCTCGATGCCCAGGAAGCGGCAGCGGCCGGCCATGGTCGATACACGGGTGTTGACGACCGCCGAGGTCAGCTCCACGTCGCAGTCGAGGTCGGAAAACCGGAGCTCTTCCCGGTAGCTTTCCAGCAGGTTTCGGAGCGTTTCACCGATGGTTTCGCGAGCCGGGAAGCTGCTGCACACCTCACAGCTCTCACGGCTTCCCCCGAGAACGCCGAAGTCTTCATCCACGAACTCGGCATCGGGGTTCACCCCGACGGTGGAAAGGACCCGGCGGATCACCGAATTGAAAAAGGTTTTGGCCAGTTCGGTATCGGGGCGGGTTTCGATTCGGCGCAGGAAGGCGTCTTTGACTGCGGCCTCGACGGAAGGCGGCCTCGGTTCATTCTCGCGCCAGCCCTGAAGGGTTGAAACGCACCGATCCACCTTCTGCTTGTAGATCTCGATCCGATCCACCACGTCCTGGTGCGCACCGGCCCAGTCTTTCTTGCGGAAGCGGTCCGGTGCGCGCCGGGTGATCTCGTCAAATGCCTCCCGGAAGGAGAGATAGCCCCGGGCGATCTGCCCCACTAGGTGAGCTTCGGTTTTTTCGACAAGGGCGTCCAAAATCATTTTCCTTCCGATTTGCTAGGATTTCCGCTTTCTATCCAACATCCAGTATAGGCAAGCCTCTGTGGGGCGTCAAGCCGCGGACCGCCGGGCGTCTTGACACGGAAACCGACGGTTCTTAGGGTTAGCCATCTGCGCCGGGTCCCCTTTCCCCTCCGCCGTTTTGCTCCCGATATCGGTCCGGTGCCAACCCGCTCACATCCAAGGAGGTACCGATCATGGAACCCGATCTTTCGGCTCCCGGTATTGAAGTGACTGCATCGGTCCCCGAAGAATTTTCGCGAATCCTGACGCCCGAAGCCCTCGATTTCGTGGCCTCGCTTTCCCGCTCCTTCGAAGACGCCCGCCGCGCGCTTTTTTTCGAGCGGAAAAAGGTGCAGGAGGCCATCGACAACGGCCGGCTCCTCGATTTTCTGCCCGAAACCCGTGAAATCCGCGAAAAAGACTGGAAGATTGCATCCGTGCCCGAAGACCTGCGGGACCGACGGGTGGAGATCACCGGTCCGGTGGACCGCAAGATGGTCATCAATGCCCTGAACTCCGGGGCCAGCGCCTTTATGGCGGATTTTGAAGATGCTCACTCCCCGACATGGGAAGCAACGATCCAGGGACAGATCAACCTGGTCGACGCCGTCAACCGGACCATCTCTTTTGCCGCGCCGGAGGGCAAGTCCTACCGGCTCGACGAGAAGACCGCCACCCTGATCGTTCGGCCGCGGGGCTGGCATCTTTTGGAAAAACACGTCCTTGTCGGCGGGCGGCCGGTGTCGGCCAGCCTCTTCGATTTCGGTCTCTACTTTTTCCACAATGCGAAAAACCTGTTGGACAGGGGCACAGGCCCCTATTTTTATCTTCCGAAGCTGGAGCACTACCGCGAAGCCCGGCTCTGGAATGATGTGTTCAACAAGGCCCAGGATCTGCTCGGCATCGACCGGGGGACCATTAAAGCCACCGTACTGATCGAAACGCTTCCGGCCGCCTTCCAAATGGACGAGATCCTCTACGAACTGCGGGACCACATCGTCGGTCTCAACTGCGGGCGGTGGGATTACATCTTCAGCTTCATCAAACGGTTCAAAAACGTGCCGGGCTATATCTTTCCCGACCGCGCCCAGATCACCATGACCCGCCACTGCATGCATTCCTATTCGCTGCTGGCCATCCGCACCTGCCATCGACGGGGGGCTCATGCCATCGGCGGAATGGCGGCCCAGATCCCGATCAAGAACGATCCGGATCGCAACACCGCAGCTCTGGAAAAGGTACGGCAGGACAAGAAGCGGGAAGCCGGAGACGGCCATGACGGCACCTGGGTCGCACACCCGGGACTGGTGGCTGTGGCAAAAGACGAATTCGACAAGGCGATGCCGGAGCCCAACCAGGTGGGCCGGCTGAGGGAGGATGTGACGGTCGACGCAAAAGACCTTCTCAAGCTTCCCGCCGGAACGATCACCGAAGAAGGCCTTCGGACCAACATCGGCGTCGGCATCCAGTACATGGCCCACTGGCTTAGCGGAAACGGATGTGTGCCCATCAACCACCTCATGGAAGACGCCGCCACCGCAGAGATCTCCAGAACCCAGGTCTGGCAGTGGGTCCACAACGACCGCGGCGTGCTCGACGACGGTCGGAAGGTGACCATGGAGCTGGTCCGGAGCGTCCTTTCCGAGGAACTGGAGAAGATTCGGACCGCGGTGGGCGGCGACGCCTTCGGCAAGGGAAACTTCGAAAAGGCGGCCGGTCTTTTCAGCGAGATCATCGCCAACCCGGAGCTGGAGGAGTTTCTGACGCTTCGGGCATACGAACATCTGCCTTGACTTTTAAAAACGGTTGATGGGTCGAATTGTTAAATCGGAAAGCCTTTTTGCCATTTCATTGACCAATCAACCTTGCTGAAAAAGGCAAAACGCAGAACATAAAAATGGGGAGAGGGAGCATGGCAAAATCATTTGAGGAGCGGGCCCGGGAATTTTGCAAAAGGATGGAGTGCCACGAAATCGACCGGGACGAGGCAGAGGAGATGCGCCAGGAGTGGGAGAACGACGACCGTTGGCGCGGGGTCGTCCGCCCCTACACGCCCGAGGAGGTGCTCAAGCTCAGGGGGACCCTCAAGATCGAGTACACCTTCGCCCGGGCCGGCGCCAAGCGCCTGTGGAACCTGCTCAAAAGCGAACCCTACATCGCTGCTTTAGGAGCGCTGACGGGAAACCAGGCGGTCCAGCAGGTGGAGGCCGGCCTCAAGGCCATCTACCTGAGCGGATGGCAGGTGGCGGCGGATGCCAACCTGGCCGGGGAGATGTATCCGGACCAGAGCCTGTATCCGTCCAACAGCGTTCCCATGGTGGTTCGCCGGATCAACAACGCCCTCCGGCGGGCGGACCAGATCCAGGTGCTCGACGGCCGAAAGGGCGGCCCGTATTGGTTTGCGCCGATCGTGGCGGACGCCGAAGCCGGTTTCGGGGGCCCCCTCAACGCCTATGAGCTGATGAAACAGATGATCGAAGCCGGCGCCGCCGGCGTCCATTTCGAGGACCAGCTGGCTTCGGCCAAAAAGTGCGGGCACATGGGGGGCAAGGTCCTGGTGCCCACCAGCGAGTTCATCGCAAAGCTCATCGCAGCCCGGTTGTCCGCCGATGTCTGCGGGGTGCCGACGCTGCTCGTCGCCCGCACCGATGCCGAAGACGCACGGCTGCTGACCAGCGACATCGACGAGCGCGACCGCCCGTTTATCACCGGGGCGGAGCGGACCTCCGAAGGCTTTTTCTACATAAAAAACGGTGTGGACACCGCCATCGCCCGGGGCCTGGCCTACGCGCCGTATGCCGACATGGTCTGGTGCGAGACCTCCAAACCGGACCTGGAGCAGGCAAGGAGGTTTGCCGAAGGGATTCGGGCCCAGTATCCGGACAAGCTGCTCAGCTACAACTGCTCGCCGTCCTTCAACTGGAAGGCGCACCTGGACGACGCCGCCATCCGCAGGTTTCAGGAAGAGCTGGCGGAGATGGGCTACAAGTTTCAGTTCGTCACCCTGGCCGGCTTTCACGCCCTGAACCTGGGCATGTTCAACCTGGCCCGCAGCTACCGGGACGAAGGGATGCTCGCCTATGCCGAGTTTCAGCAGGAGGAATTCGCCGGCGGCAAAGACAAGGGGTACATGGCCATCACGCACCAGAAATTCGTGGGTGCCGGCTATTTCGACCGCCTGATGGAGGCAGTCACCACCGGAAAAAGCTCGACCGCCGCAATGAAAGGCTCCACGGAGGAGGAGCAGTTCAAATAAAATGGCTGGCGTAATTTTATCGGGTTGAATGGTTAAATCGTTGATTGGTCAAGTGGGTTGTGCAAAAAAGGGGGAGCGCCGGCGGCGCTCCCCCTTTTCTTGTGAACCGAACCAGCGAGCGCATTCCCCGCAGCTTGCTGCCGGGGGCGTTCAAGGTTTTTCTTAGAACTCAACTTTCGGGATTCATTCATCCTCGAAAGCCCGAAAGCAATAAAAAAACACCGCCAGGGGAAGACTTTTCCCATCGTCCCGCGCCGAGCATCACAAGAGCCGGACGGATAAGCCCTTCAAGCTGTTTGAGGCCCCCGTCCCTTGGGGGCCGAGTTCTTGAAGGGCCTGTCCGGATCGAGAAGCGCAGGGAGAAGCGGGACGTAGGGCGCCCTTTCTTTTGGTTCGTTTTCTTTGGGCGAGCAAAGAAAATGAACGTAAAAAAAGATTATAACAGCCACCATTTTTCGGGCATTCAAAAAAGATCTTTTATAGGTTTATCGAAATTTAAAATGGCCCATCAACCCATCAACCCATCAACCCATCAACCCATCCGCTTGACCGACCGCCAACTCGCCGGTCAACGGCTCATGGTGGGTTTCGACGGTACCGTCTTCAACGAAGATCTGGCGCTGTTGATCGGCGACCTGGCCGTTGCCGGCATCATTCTGTTTTCCCGCAATGTCGAATCCCCCGCCCAGATCCGAAGGCTGACCGACGCCTGTCAGGCCCATGCCCGGGCCCGCGGCTTTCCGCCGCTGATCGTTGCCGTGGACCAGGAGGGCGGGCCGGTGGCTCGGCTTCGGGCGCCGTTTACCGAGTTCGGAGGAAATGCAAAGATGGGCGGTAAGGCCGATGCGGTCCGGTTTGCCGCCACCACCGCCAAGGAGCTTCTCTCGGTGGGGATCAACATGGACCTGGCACCGGTTCTGGATCTTTCGCCGGCCGGGATCGACAGCATCATGGCCGACCGCTCCTTCGGAGCGGATCCGCAGCGCGTATCGCACCTGGGAACCGCTGTGATTCGGCATCTGCAGCGCAACGGGGTGATGGCCGTGGCCAAGCACTTTCCCGGCATCGGTCGGACCACTCTCGACTCCCACCTCGACATGCCGGTCCTGGACGCCCCCGTCGAAGCGCTGACCCGAAGCGACCTGGTTCCGTTCAAGGCCGCCATCGATTGCGGCGTCGCCGGGGTCATGTTCTCCCATGTTCGATACCCCGCGCTGGATCCGGACTGGCCGGCCAGTCTGTCGGCAGCGGTGGCCGACCGCCTGCTGCGCGGCGAATTGGGCTACGACGGGGTCACCCTGACGGACGATCTGGATATGGGGGCCATCGGCCGGCACATCGATCTTCCCACGGCGGTCTCCCGGGTGTTGGCGGCCGGGGTCGACCTTGCCCTGATCTGCCACCGGAGTCCGAACATCGAAGCCGCCCACGAGCAGATCCTGGATGCGATCCGATCCTCGGACCGGATCCGACGGGCCGGTGAGCAAAGCGTGGCGCGGGTTCTCGCCCTGAAGAAGCGGTACATCCATGCCGGATGGGAGGCGTGGAGGCAGAGAGGCCGGGAAGCCTGAAGGACCCCAGGTTGGAAGGCGTTTTTTAGGGCGACGAATTTTTTAACACCGCGGTTGGAATCTGAGACGAGAAAATCGGCGGATCTGCGTATAGCTTCCTGGCTTCCCAGCCGCCTAGCAGGTCAAGGCGCCGCCGATGCTTTAATCCTGGAGTAGACATCTGCATGGAGCGCTTCTTGCTGCCCGGCCTGAATATGGTGGAAGGCGGCTGCGGCGATCATTGCGGCGTTGTCTCCGCACAGCGACACCGGGGGGATGTGAAGCCGCAGCCCGGCCTGCTCGGCCTCCCGGGCCAGCCGGGCGCGAAGCCCCCGGTTGGCGGCCACGCCGCCCACCAAGGCCACGTGGCGGCACCCGCGGGCGTCGGCCGCATTCAGCAATTTTTCCACCAGCACATCGATGACCGCCTCCTGGAAGCCGGCGGCGATGTCGACGGTTTCATCGGCCATGCGGTCCGGGTGCTCTTCGATGTAGCGTTTGACCGCCGTCTTGATGCCGCTGAAGGAAAAATCGAACCGTTCCCGGTCCAGGTAGGTCCTGGGAAACCGGATTCGCTGCGGATCCCCCTGATCGGCCATGCGGTCGATGACTTCCCCACCCGGGTAGCCGAGGCCGAGCATTTTGGAGACCTTGTCGTAGGCCTCGCCGGCGGCGTCGTCCAGGGTCTGGCCCAGAAGCTCCATACGGCGGTGGCCTGAAACCGAATAGATGCTGGTGTGGCCTCCGGAGGCGAGCAGCGCAACGAAAGGAAAAGGGGGCGGGTCGTCGGTGAGAAACACCGAATTGACATGACCCTCGAGGTGGTTGATGCCCACCATCGGAAGGTCGAGGCCGTAGGCCAGCGCCTTGGCAAAAGAAAAACCGACCAGCAGCGAACCGATCAAGCCGGGCCCCTGGGTGGCGGCGATGCCGTCAAGATCCTGCCTGTCGATGCCGGCCTGCAACAGGGCCTCCTCCATCACCGAAACGATCTCTTCGATGTGGCGGCGTGAGGCAAGCTCCGGCACCACGCCTCCATAGCGGTGATGGACCTCCACCTGGGAGGCAACCACCGACGACCATATCCGCCGCCCGTCTTCGACCACGGCTGCGGCGGTTTCGTCGCAGGACGATTCGATGCCCAAGATCAGCATGGTCCGCCATGTCTCCAATAAAATAGCCAGGCCGCCTGTGTCCCTGCGCGAGCTGACACAAAAAGCCGGCAAGCTGGTAAGCTGGTGAGCTGATAAGCTGATGAGCTGCTAAGCTGTTAAGCCAGAAACCATAAAAAGAGAAAAGACTGAACAGGAAAGAGAAGAACGATCACCTTCTTATGGTCGTTGCTCCTGTTTTCTACTGTTTTAAGAGCTTAACAGCTTAACAGCGCAGCCGCTGAACCGTTGAACAGTTCAGGAAACCCTCCGGGTCCCCTTGGAACTGGCTCAGTGGCCGCAGGACGGAGCCTTTTGTTGGCCCCGGGCGATCCATCGGAGCAGTCGCTGCCATGTCCGTTTGATGGACCCGAACACGATCACACCCATTTAATCTGGTATTTGGATTTTTTCTTTTCGACGATATTGCCGATGACGAAGGCCTTTTCCTTGAGCCCCGCGAGCAGCTCGAAGGCTTCGTTTAACGCCGATTCGGGAACCACCGCGATCAAACCGATGCCGTTGTTGAAGGTGCGCATCATCTCTTTCTGGGAGATCTTGCCCGCCGCCTGCAAAAAGGTGAACACCGGCTGGGGATCCCAGCTCCCTTTTTTCAGCACCACCTGACACGCCTTCGGAATGATCCGGACGATGTTTTCCGCGATCCCCCCGCCGGTGATGTGGGCCAGGCCCAGTATCGGCAGGTCCTTGACGAGGCGTTGGATGGTTTCCGAATAGATGCGGGTCGGCTTCAGCAGCTCTTCTCCGAGGGGGGTTCCGAACTCTTCCACGTAGCTGTCGACGTCGAGCTTGAGCACGTCGAAACAGATCTTGCGCACCAGCGAATAACCGTTGCTGTGAAGACCGTTGGAGGCGATGCCGATGACCTGGTTTCCCACGTGGATTTCCGAGCCGTCGACGATCTTGCTGTTGTCGACGATGCCCACGGTAAACCCGGCCAGATCGTATTCCCCCTCCTGGTAGAAGCCGGGCAGCTCCGCTGTCTCTCCGCCGATCAGAGCGCAGCGGGCCAGCTTGCAACCGTCTCCGATGCCCTTGATGACCGCCGTGGCCACTTTGTTGTCGAGTTTTCCCATCGCCAGGTAATCTAGAAAAAACAGAGGTTTGGCTCCCTGCACGGCGATGTCGTTCACACACATGGCCACCAGGTCGATGCCGACGGTGTCGTGCTTTCCGGTGGCGAAAGCGATTTTCAGCTTCGTCCCCACGCCATCGGTGGAACTGACCAGCACCGGTCGATCCAGGTTGGCGAGATTCAGAGAATAGAGGCCGCCGAAGCCGCCGATATCTCCCATGACGCCGGAACGCGGGGTGGATTTTGCGATTTTTTTGATCTTCTGCACCAGGGCGTTTGCCTTGTCGATATCGACCCCGGAGTCGGCATAGGTAAGCGGGCTTGCCATTCGGCTCTCCTGTTCAAAGGTACTGAAAGTCTTTGAAAGATATGCAAAAAAGTAGAACGGATACCCTGAAAAGTCAAAACAAAATTTTTGACATCCAACCCATCGTATTGTAACGATACGGAAAGTCGATTGCCCTGCAGGCCCCGTGAAATCCGTCCCGGGGCCTGGGTTGAAATCCAACGGCGCCGCAAGAGGACACCGATGAGAACATTCTCCCGCTTGGACAGACTTCCGCCCTATGTGTTTGCCACCGTCAACGAGCTCAAGATGAAAGAACGCAGGGCGGGAAAAGACATCATCGATCTGGGGATGGGAAACCCGGATTTGCCGACACCGGATCACATCGTCGACAAGCTGGTCGAGGCTGCCCGAAAAGCGCAGAACCACCGCTATTCCGCGTCCATGGGGATCACCAAGCTGCGGCGCGCCATCTCGAGCTGGTACCGGCGCCGGTTCGAGGTGGACATCGACCCGGACACCGAAGCGATCGTGACCATCGGTGTCAAAGAGGGACTCTCCCACCTGGTGCTGGTGACCATCCGCCCGGGCGACGTGGTCTTCACCCCCACCCCCACCTATCCGATTCATCCGTATTCGGCCATCATCGCCGGCGGGGACGTACGGGGAATCCCCATGGGGCCGGGCCAGGACTTCTTTGAAAACCTGCTCAACGCAACCCGGCAGACCTGGCCCAAGCCCAAGGTGCTGATCATCTGCTTTCCCCACAACCCGACCACGGAGGTGGTGGACCTGGAGTTTTTCGAAAAAATCGTCGACTTTGCAAAAGAACACGACATTCTGGTGGTTCACGATTTCGCTTACGCCGACTTGGTATTCGACGATTACCGCGCTCCGAGCTTCCTCCAGGCCAAAGGGGCCAAGGAGGTGGGGGTCGAGTTCTTCTCCCTGTCGAAAAGTTACAGCATGGCCGGCTGGCGGGTCGGATTCTGCGTGGGGAATCGCGAGGTGGTGGCTGCCCTGCGGCGGATCAAGAGCTACCTGGACTACGGCATCTTCCAACCGATCCAGATCGCTTCGATCATCGCTTTGAGCGGCATCGAGGAGGCAGACGACAAGAACAACCTGACCGAGCCGCAGACCTGCGTCACGGAGATCGTCGACACCTACCGCTCGCGCAGGGACACCCTGATCACGGGTCTGGAGCGGGTCGGCTGGACGATCCCCTCTCCGAAGGCGACCATGTTCGTCTGGGCCCGCATCCCGGAAAAATATCTCCCCATGGGGTCGGTGGAATTTTCGAAATTCCTGATCCGGGAGGCACAGGTTGCCGTCTCCCCCGGGCGGGGGTTCGGCGAGTACGGCGACGAATTCGTCCGGTTCGCGCTGATCGAAAACCAGATGCGGATCAACCAGGCCGTTCGCGGCATCCGGAAAATCATGTAATAAAATCGCTGACGCGATCTTATGAAATGCTTCGCGTTGCGCAAGGCATGACGGTCGTCCATGGCATTGTTCGGCGTGGTTCGATCCTCCGCAGCGAAGTCGGGCTGCGGATTTCGACGGAGCAAACGCAACTTTTGTGCGGGGGTGGATAACCCCCGCCCGCTTCCGAAAGATGGCAATGTGGGGCGGGCTTTTCGCCCGCCCGTTTTATACTGAAGGATTCGACACCTCAATCGAAGAGCCGGTGGTTGAAAAAATGAAACAGATTCACGTCGGGATGCTCGGCTGCGGGACGGTCGGTACCGGGGTTGCCCGTATTCTACTGGAAAAGGCGGATCTGATCCGGGCCCGTCTCGGTGCCGACCTGGTGCTGAAGCGGGTTGCCGACATCGATTTGACCCGGGATCGGGGGGTGCGGTTTCCCGACGGGGTGCTCGTGTCCGATGCCAATCTGGTGGTGGATGACCCGGAGATTCAGATCGTGGTGGAGACCATCGGGGGCGAGACGATTGCAAAGGAGCTGATGCTCCGCTGCCTGGGCCACGGAAAGCACGTCGTCACCGCCAACAAGGCGCTGCTTGCCGCACAGGGCAACGAGATCTTCCAGACGGCCATGAAAAACGGGGCAGAGGTGGCCTTCGAAGCGAGCACGGGCGGTTGCATGCCGGTGATCAAGACCCTGCGCGAGGCCCTGGTCGGCAACCGTATCGATGCGATGGTCGGCATTTTAAACGGCACCTGCAACTATATCCTCACCAAGATCACCGAGGACGGCAGCCCCTTTGAAACGGCCCTGGCCGATGCCCAGCAAAAGGGGTATGCCGAGGCCGATCCGACGCTGGACGTCGAGGGGTTCGACGCGGCCCACAAGCTGGCCATCCTCACGGCGCTGGCCTACGGCATGAAGATCAACCTGGCCGATATTTATGTGGAGGGGATTTCCAAGATTACGCCCATGGACATCGACTACGCCAGGGAGTTCGGCTACAACATCAAACTGCTGGCCATTGCCAAGGACCGAGGCGAGCGGATCGAGGCGAGAATCCACCCCACCATGATTCCCTTCGACAATCTGCTCTCCAGCGTGCGGGGGCCGCTGAACGCTCTGACCTTTTCCTGCGACGCTGCCGGCGACATCCTGATTTACGGGCGCGGCGCCGGTATGATGCCGACCGCCAGTGCGGTGGTCAGCGACATCGTGGATTTGGCCCGCAATCTGCTTTATGGCGGTGCCGGGCGGGTGCCGATGCTCGCCTACCAGTCGGACCGGGTTCGAAGAATCCCGGTTTTGCCGATGACGGAAATCACCACCCGGTACTATTTCCGATTTGCCGTGCTGGACCGGCCGGGGGTTTTGTCCGCGATCTCCGGGATTCTGGGCAAATACGACATCAGCATCCAGTCGGTTCACCAGAAGGGCCGAAAGACCAAAGGCTCTGTGCCGATCGTGATGATCACCCACTGGGCCCGGGAGTCGGACGTCCAACAGGCGCTGGCCGAGATTTCTGCCCTGGACGTGGTCGACGACGCCCCGGTGCTCATCCGCATCGAAGACGACAACGACGAATAAATCCGCTGCACGGCGCGGCGCATCGGGCAAGGGCAAGCGCCAGAGGACTCGGTTGTCCGGCGTTGGGTCGCCGCCCTTGCGGTACAGAAGGCAGGCGTGAAAGATAGATGAAAGAGCAATATTTTTCCTGACGCGTGACTTCCGGATTCTGGCTTTTGCTTTTACCCTATGCCCCATGCCCTATGCGGAGTAAGCCCATGCACATCGTCTGCTCTGACCTGGAAGGCGTATTTGTCCCGGAGATTTGGATCAACGTGGCGGAGCGAACCGGCATCGAGGAGCTGCGCCTGACCACCCGGGACGTTCCCGACTACGATGTGCTGATGCGAAAGCGCCTGGACATCCTGGAGCGGGAAGGCCTCAAACTGGCCGACATCACCACCGTGATCGAAACCATGGAGCCTTTGGAAGGGGCCGTCGAATTTCTCGACTGGCTCCGCTCCCGTCTCCAGTTGATCGTCGTTTCGGACACCTACACCGAGTTTGCCGGCCCGCTGATGAGAAAACTCGGCTGGCCCACCCTTTTCTGCCACGATTTGACGGTGTCGGCCGAAGGGGCGGTGACCGGCTACAATCTGCGTCAAAGCGACAGCAAGCGAAAGACGGTGGAGGCGTTGAAGGGGCTGAATTTCCAGACGGTTGCCATGGGGGATTCTTACAACGACATCACCATGCTTCAGGCCGCCGATGCAGGCATCCTTTTCCGCCCCCCCGACAACGTGGCGACCGAATTCCCCGAT
>JASFPT010000063.1:0-17222 GCA_050115795.1 Desulfobacterales bacterium | reverse complement strand
GACAATGTGACGATTTCAGCCGAGCTGATCACCCCGATTGCGATGGAAAAAGAGCTTCGGTTTGCGATCCGCGAGGGCGGCCGTACGGTCGGCGCCGGCGTGGTCAGCGAAATCCTCGAATAAGCGAGCAAGGAGTCTTCCGGTGAGAGTGATCGTTACCTTGAGTTGCACCGAGTGCAAGAGAAAAAACTATACCACGACGAAAAACAAGCGGACGACTCCGGACAAGCTGGAGTTCAACAAGTACTGTCGTTTTTGTCGGAAGCACACCCCGCACAGGGAAACCAAGTAGCCGCCCGATCTGCGGCTGTCCGGCGGCGGGATAACGCCGGACGGCTCGCTGTTCGGCCTCAGCCCGGCCCGACGAAGCGCGGGTAGACTATTGCCCCGCTGAGCAGGGCGGCCGCGGGCGCGGTGGAAACCGCCTCGAACACTGCCGCCTGAGAAATCGGCGGTTTGATTGAATACAGGGAGCCCAATGGGACGTTTGCCGAAGAAAAGAAGCGGCGCTGCCAAAAAGAAGAAAAAAGGGCAAGGCCCGGAGACGGCAGCGCCGGCCGAGGCCGCCAGCGCAGAGAGCGGGGCGGTCCAGCAGGCCGACAGCGCTGAAAAAGAGGAGCCGAAGAAGCCGGTTCGAGTCGCCAAGAAGCCCGCACCGGCAGTCAAGAAGGAAAAAAACTTCCTGGACAAGTCGATTCAGTTTCTCCGGGAGGTGAAAATCGAGCTGAAGAAGGTCACCTGGCCGAGCCGTAAACAGACGATCGGCTCCACGGTGGTGGTGCTCATTCTGGTAATGATCATTTCTATTTTTCTCGGAGTCGTGGACATGGGTCTTTCAAGCCTGGTCCGCGTGGTTCTCCAATAGCCAGAGCGAAGAGGTCAACCGTGGCGATGAGATGGTACATCGTTCATGTCTATTCCGGGTATGAAAACAAGGTGAAGGCCGCCTTGGAAGAGCGGATCGCAACCTCCCCGCACCCGGAAAAATTCGGCGAGGTGCTGGTGCCCACCGAGCAGGTGGTCGAACTGGTCAAGGGGAAGAGGAAAACCTCGTCTCGGAAGTTTTACCCCGGCTACATCCTCGTGCGGATGGAGCTTGATGACGAGACCTGGCACATCGTCAACAACACCGCCAAGGTGACCGGTTTTCTGGGGGGGCGCGAAAAACCGACCCCCATGTCCGACGAGGACGCCGAGGCCATCCTCAATCGAATGGAAGCCGGAAAGGAAAAGCCCCAGCCGAAGTACCTTTTCGAAGAAGGCGACGAGGTGCGCGTCATCGACGGCCCGTTTACCAACTTCAACGGCACCGTGGAGGAGGTCAACCCTGAAAAGGGGAAGATCAAGGTCCTGGTGAGCATTTTCGGGCGTGCCACCCCCGTGGAGCTCGAATTCGTCCAAGTGAGCAAGCTTTGAAGTCGAGCATATGCTGGCCGGGCGTCGTATCGGCGCACAGCCAGCGCAGCTTTCCATCATTTACGAGAGCGGGAGAAGAGTAGGCAAAATGGCAAAAAAGGTGATTGCGCAGATCAAACTTCAGGTCGAGGCGGGAAAGGCGAATCCCTCTCCCCCCATCGGCCCGGCCCTCGGCCAGCACGGCGTCAACATCATGGATTTCTGCAAGGCCTTCAACGCGAGAACGGCCAACGACGAAGGGATGATCATCCCCGTGGTGATCACGGTCTACGCGGACCGTAGCTTTACCTTCGTTACCAAGACGCCGCCTGCGGCCATCCTGTTGAAAAAGCAGGCCAAGATCGCCAAAGGCGCCGGTGATCCGAAGCGGGATCGGGTCGGGAAGGTGACCCGCAAGCAGGTCGAAGAGATTGCCAAGATCAAGATGGTCGATCTGAACACCAGCGACCTGAAGGCGGCCTGCAGGATCATCGAGGGAACCGCCCGAAGCATGGGGATCGAGGTCGTTTAGCCCGGCGGCGATGCGGTACGGCCACCGGAGTAATCATTGCAAGGAGCGAGTGAGGACAATGCCGAAGCGGGGTAAAAAATACCGAGAAGCAATCAAACAGATCGATCGTGCGCGGCGTCATGATTTTGTCGAGGCCGTGCAGGCGGCAATCGATGCCTCTTACGTCAAATTCGACGAGACCCTGGACGTGGCCGTTAAACTGGGCGTGGACCCGCGCCATGCCGACCAGATGGTGCGCGGCACGGTCGTGCTGCCCAACGGCATCGGCAAAGAGGTCAAGGTGCTCGTTTTTGCCAAGGGCGAAAAGGAAAAGGAGGCAAAGGATGCCGGCGCCGATTTCGTCGGCAACGAGGATTTGATCGAAAAGATCAAAGAGGGCTGGTTCGGATTCGACAAGGCGGTGGCCACCCCTGACATGATGGGGACCGTCGGAAAGATCGGAAAACTGCTTGGCCCCCGGGGGCTGATGCCCAATGCCAAGACCGGAACGGTGACTTTCGAAGTGGGCCGGGCGGTCGAAGAACTCAAGGCGGGAAAGATCGATTTCCGGGTCCAGAAGGCGGGCATCGTCCATGTCCCAGTGGGAAAGGTGTCCTTCGGGGTGGACAAACTCGTGCAGAACATCGCTGCGTTTCTGGACATGGTCGTTCGGCTGAAGCCTGCATCCAGCAAGGGGACCTACCTGAAAGGAATCGCCGTTTCCACGACGATGGGGCCGGGCATCAAGATCGACACGGCATTCGTCAAGGACCTGCTCGGATAACTGTGGCTTTTTTGGAAAGGGCGGAAAGGCAGCCGGCATCGGCTGCAGGAGCGCGCCTTTCCCAATCTTGTCTGAATACCAATCCCTGTCAAAGACCGTAGGTGCATGTTCCTCGGAGGGGAGCGAATGTGTTTAATCGGCTATGCCGGCCTACCGAGACAGAAGACGATTCAGGTTTCTGCCCGATCGGGGTTCGATCCGGGATCGACTGATACCTCCGGTTTTTGCACAACGTGAAAGGAGGTGTAAAAGACGTGAAGCTGGAAAACAAGAAACAGATCGTCACAGCGCTTCAGGGCAAGTTTTCTGAAGCCAAACTGGTCGTGCTGACCGATTACAAGGGCCTGGACGTGGCGGCCATGAACGACCTGCGGGCCAAGCTGCGCGAGGCCGGCGTCGAGTATCAGGTCGTCAAAAACACCCTGCTGCGGCGGTCCGCCGAGGGGACCCCTGTGGCCAACATCTCCGACAGCTTCATCGGCCCCAGTGCCGTTGCCATGAGCCTGGAGGACCCGATTGCGCTGGCCAAGGTCCTGATCGACTTTGCCAAGGCCAACGACAAGCTCGAGATCAAAATCGGCGTCATGGAGGGCAAGGTCCTCGATGCCGCAAAGATCAGGGAGCTGTCGGCGCTCCCGTCGCGGGAGGTGCTGCTGGCCAAGATTCTTTCGGTCATGGTCGCCGTGCCGACAGGAATGGTCACGGTGCTCAACGAGATCCCGGCCAAGTTCGTGCGGGTGCTCGCCGCGATACGCGACCAGAAAGAAGCGGCCTGATGTCGCCCCGGCGACGCGGTGCGGCCGGCAAGGTCTTGGAACACTTTTCATCGAATTTCGAAACTGGAGGTAGTTCAAAATGGCAGATATCAGCAAGCAGGATGTGATCGACTTTATTGCCAACATGACCGTTCTGGAGCTTTCCGAACTGGTCAAGGAGATGGAAGAAAAGTTCGGCGTTTCTGCGGCAGCCCCGGTAGCTGTTGCCGCGGGCGCTCCGGCCGGAGACGCAGCCGGCGGTGCCGCCGAGGAGGAGAAGACCGAATTCGACGTGATCCTGGTCTCGGCCGGCGACAAGAAGATTCAGGTCATCAAGGAAGTCCGCGCGATTACCGGACTGGGCCTGAAGGATGCCAAGGCCCTGGTCGACGAGGCACCCAAGCCGGTCAAGGAAGGGATGCCCAAGGAAGACGCCGAAAAGATGAAGGCCCAACTCGAGGCTGCAGGTGCCCAGGTGGAGCTGAAATAAGCAGAGCCCGATACGAACCGATCTTTCGGATCGGATACGGCCGTCTGAGGGCGGGCGGCAGCAGCCGTCCGCCCCGACGGGTTTTACCACAGAAGATCCAAACTTAAGCAATCTGCGGAGATGCCATGTCGGAACGAGTTTCGGCAGTCAAACGAATCAGGAAGAACTTCGGGAAAATCCACAAGATCGTGGACATCCCCGATCTGATCGGAATGCAGCGCGAGTCCTACCAGCGGTTTTTGCAGATCGATATTCCGGCTGAAAAGCGGGAGGACATCGGACTTCAGGCCGTCTTCAAATCGGTTTTTCCGATCAAGGACTTTACCGGAAGCGCCTCCCTGGAATTCGTCTCCTACAGCTTTGGCGAGGTCAAACACTCGGTGGACGAGTGTATCCACCGTGGCATGACCTATGAGCTGCCCATCCGGATCACCGTGCGACTGGTGGTCTACGACGTGGACAAGGAAACCGGCATTTCAAACATCCGGGACATCAAGGAACAGGAGATTTACTTCGGAACGATTCCGTTGATGACGGACAAGGGGACGTTCATCATCAACGGCACCGAGCGGGTGGTGGTCAGCCAGCTCCACCGGTCTTCGGGTGTTTTCTTCGACCACGACAAGGGCAAGACCCATTCCAGCGGCAAGGTGATCTATACGTCACGGATCATTCCGGTGCGCGGCTCCTGGATCGACATGGAGATCGATCCCAAGGACATCGTCTATATCCGGATCGACCGTCGGCGCAAGTTCCCGGTGACGCTTCTGTTCAAGGCGTTCGGGTATTCAACTGAGGATCTGCTGACCTATTTTTACCAGACCGAAAAGATCGTCGTGCGCGGAAAGCGGGTCTTTCGCCTATTCCAGGAAGAGTTTCTGCGGGGGCAGCGCGCCAGTCGGGATGTGAAAGATCCCGCCTCCGGCGAGGTGCTGGTGAAAAAGGGGCGCCTGTATACCCAGCGGGCCTTGAAGCAGATGCGACAGGGCGGCATCGAAGAGATCCCGATCGCCCCCGAGGAGCTGATCGGCAGGGCGTTTCCGTTTACGATGCTGGATCCGAAAAAAGGGACCCCGGTCGTCTCCGCCAACGAAACCATCGATGAAGAGACGGTGGGCAAGCTTTCCGCCGCGGGCATCAACGAATTCGAGCTGCTGTTCATCGATCCGGTGGCCGGCAGCGATTCGATTCGAAAGACCCTCCTGCTCGACAAGGTCGAATCCAAGGAAGAGGCGCTGGTGGAGATCTATCGCCGTTTGCGGCCCGGGAACCCGGCGACCCCTGAAGTGGCCCAGGAGTTCATTGACCACCTCTTTTTCAAGTCCGCCTACTACGATCTGTCCGGGGTCGGTCGGATGAAAATCAATCTCCGGCTCGGCGTCGATACCCCGATCAGCGTCCGCACCCTTCGAAAGGAAGACATTCTGCTGACGGCAAAGACGCTGGTCAAGCTCAGAGACACCCAGGGAGTGGTCGACGACATCGATCATCTCGGAAACCGGCGGGTCAGGGCGGTGGGTGAACTGCTCGAGAACCAATACCGGATCGGGCTGGTGCGCATGGAACGGGCCATCAAGGAGCGGATGAGCCTCCAGGAGGTCGACGCGCTGATGCCCCACGACCTGGTCAATCCCAAGCCGGTGTCGGCCGTGGTCAAGGAGTTTTTCGGAACCAGCCAGCTTTCCCAGTTCATGGACCAGACCAACCCCCTCTCGGAGACGACCCACAAGCGGCGGCTGTCGGCCCTGGGGCCCGGGGGGCTGACCCGGGAGCGCGCCGGTTTCGAGGTCCGGGACGTGCATCCTTCCCACTACGGCCGGATCTGTCCCATCGAAACCCCGGAGGGTCCGAACATCGGGCTGATCGTTTCACTCAGCACTTACGCACGCGTCAACGACTACGGCTTTATTGAAACCCCCTACCGGGTCGTGAAAGATGCCGCCGTCACCAAAGAGGTCAAATTCCTCAGCGCGTTTCAGGAAAAGAAGCACCCGATCGCCCAGGCCAATGCGCCGGTCGACGACAAGGGCGAGTATGTCAACACGCTGGTCACCTCCCGGGTGGAGGGCGAGTTCATGATGGTGCCCCGGGAGGACATCGAACTGATGGACATCTCCCCCAACCAGTTGGTGAGCGTCTCGGCCTCCCTGATCCCGTTTCTGGAAAACGACGACGCCAACCGGGCCCTGATGGGCTCCAACATGCAGCGGCAGGCCGTTCCGCTGATCGTCAGCGAGGCACCGCTGGTGGGCACCGGTATCGAAGGCGTGGTGGCCAAGGATTCGGGGGTGACGATCGTGGCCCAGCGGGAGGGGACCGTTGTGGACGTGGATGCCTCCCGCATCGTGCTCTCCCACGAGCCCGACGGCGGCCGCTTCGACAAACCGGTGACGATCTACAACCTGTCCAAGTTCGTCCGGTCCAATCAGAACACCTGCTTCAACCACCGGCCGATCGTCAAAAAAGGCCAGAAAGTCGTCGCCGGCCAGATCATCGCCGACGGTCCTGCCACGGACCAGGGGGAACTGGCCCTGGGAAAGAACGTCACCGTGGCTTTCATGCCCTGGGGGGGATACAACTTCGAGGATTCGATCCTGGTCAGCGAGCGGCTCGTCAGAGACGGTGTCTACACCTCGGTGCACATCGAGGAGTTCGAGATCATCGCCCGCGACACGAAGCTGGGCAAGGAGGAAATCACGCGGGACATTCCCAACGTCGGGGAAGAGGCGCTCAAAAACCTCGATGAGAGCGGTATCATCCGTCTCGGGGCAGAGGTCAAACCCGGCGACATCCTGGTGGGAAAGATTACCCCCAAAGGGGAGACCCAGCTCTCCCCCGAGGAAAAGCTGCTTCGCGCCATTTTCGGTGAAAAGGCCGGCGATGTGAAGGACACCTCCTTGCGGGTCCCCCCGGGGGTGGAAGGCATTGTCATCGATGCCAAGGTGTTCTCCCGCAGGGGGGTCGCCAAAGACGATCGGATGAGCGAGATCGAAAAAGAGGAGATCGCCGGGCTGGAAAAGGATCGGGACGACGAGCTGAAGATCACAGAAGATATCGCCCGCAAGCACCTGGAGGTGCTGCTGACCGGCAAAAAGCCCTCGGCACCCCTCAAGCGCGGGAAAAAGACCCTGATCGGGAAAGGGGCCAAGATCGACGAAAAGGTCCTCTCCCAGATCCCGCTGGCCCACCTGGAGGGGATCGTGTTCAAGGATGCAAAGCTCACCGAGGAGGTCCACGAGATCCTGGAGCGCTACCGGGACCAGTGCGAGCTTTGCCGGATCGCCTTCGAGCAGCAGGCCAGCCGCTATGAAAAAGGAGACGATCTGCCCCCCGGCGTGATCAAAATGGTCAAGGTCTATGTCGCCATGAAACGCAAGCTTGCCGTCGGCGACAAGATGGCCGGCCGCCACGGGAACAAGGGGGTGGTCTCCCGCATCCTCCCCCAGGAGGACATGCCCTATTTTGCAGACGGCACCGCCGTGGACATGGTGCTCAACCCGCTGGGCGTCCCGTCCCGTATGAACGTGGGGCAGATTCTGGAAATCCACCTGGGGCGGGCGGCAAAGGGCCTCGGCGATCAGATCAACGCCTTGCTCGAGGCAAGCGACCTCAAGGGGCTCCGGACCAAGATCAAGAAGATCTTCACCGACTCCGATGAAAAGAAGATCGTCGGCGTGCTGGACGACGACCAGTTGGTGAACCTGGCCTCCTATTACAAGAACGGCGTTCACATGGGCACGCCGGTCTTCGACGGCGCCAAGGAAAACGAGATCAAGGCCCTTTTGGATGAAGCCGGGGTGGAATCCTCCGGCCAGACCGTCCTGTACGACGGTCGCACCGGTGAGCCGTTCAGCGAAAAGATCACCGTCGGCACCATGTACATGATGAAGCTTCACCACCTGGTCGACGACAAGATCCATGCCCGGTCCATCGGACCCTACTCGCTGGTCACCCAGCAGCCGCTCGGCGGCAAGGCCCAGTTCGGCGGCCAGCGGCTGGGCGAGATGGAGGTCTGGGCCATGGAGGCCTACGGAGCCGCCCACGCCCTGCAGGAATTTTTGACGGTCAAGTCCGACGACATGGCCGGGCGGACGCGGATGTATGAAAAGATCGTCAAGGGGCAGAACGTGCTGGAGCCCGGCCTGCCCGAATCGTTCAAGGTCCTGATGAAAGAACTCCAGGCCCTGGGGCTGGACGTCCAGCTCCTGGAAGAATAGCACCGGAACAGGTGCGGCCTTGCCGCGCCGACAATCCATGGAGGGCGGCCTGAATCCGTGCCGCCCCCTTTACCTCCGGACAGGAACGCTTTTATGGAAACGCTATACGATTTTTTCGCCAAACCGACCGATCCGAGGCAATATTCCGGCGTGCGACTGGCCCTGGCCTCCCCTCTCCAGATCCGGGAGTGGTCCCACGGCGAAATCAAAAAGCCGGAAACGATCAATTACCGGACGTTCAAACCGGAAAGGGACGGGCTGTTCTGCGCCAAGATCTTCGGCCCCACCAAAGACTACGAGTGCAACTGCGGCAAATACAAGCGCATGAAGCACCGGGGGGTGATCTGTGAAAAGTGCGGCGTGGAGGTGATCCAGTCCAAAGTCCGCCGGGAGAGAATGGCCCACATCGAGCTGGCCACGTCGGTGTCGCACATTTGGTTTCTAAAGAGCCTGCCGAGCAAGATCGGCAACCTGCTCGATCTGACCCTCAAAAACATGGAGAAGGTCCTCTACTTCGACAGCTATATCGTGACCGATCCCAAGGAGACCTCCCTGCAGCGCTGCCAGCTGCTCAGCGACGAGAAGTACATCGAGGCGCTGGAAACCTTCGGACCCGGAAAATTCGAGGCCGGCATCGGGGCCGAGGCGGTCAAGGCGCTGATGGCGGATATGGATCTGGACACCCTCTACAAAGAGCTCAAAGAAGAGGTCAGGAGCACGGGCAGCGACGCCAAGCGAAAGAAGCTGGCCAAGCGGCTCAAGATCGTCGACGCGTTTCGAAAAAGCGGTGTGGACCCGGTCTGGATGATCATGGATGTCATTCCGGTCCTGCCGCCGGACCTCAGGCCCCTGGTGCCCCTGGAAGGCGGCCGCTTTGCCACCTCCGATCTCAACGACCTGTACCGGCGGGTGATCAACCGCAACAACCGGCTCAAGCGTCTCATCGACCTGAAGGCGCCGGAGATCATCGTCCGCAACGAGAAGCGAATGCTCCAGGAGTCGGTGGACGTGTTGTTCGACAACGGACGACACGGTCGGGTCATCACTGGAACCAACAAGCGGCCGCTCAAGTCCCTGAGCGACACCCTCAAGGGCAAGCAGGGGCGATTCCGGCAGAATCTGCTCGGAAAGCGTGTCGACTACTCGGGCCGAACCGTGATCACCATCGGCCCCAACCTGCGCCTCCACCAGTGCGGGCTGCCCAAGAAGATGGCCCTGGAACTGTTCAAGCCGTTTGTCTACTACCGGCTGGAGCAGAAAGGGTTCGTCTCCACGGTCAAGAGCGCCAAGAAGATGGTGGAGCGAGAAGTGCCGGAGGTCTGGGACACGCTCGACGAGGTCGTCAAGGAATATCCGGTGATGCTCAACCGGGCGCCCACCCTGCACCGGCTCGGCATGCAGGCCTTTGAGCCGCTGCTGATCGAAGGAAAGGCCATCCAGCTCCACCCGCTGGTCTGCACGGCGTTCAACGCCGACTTTGACGGAGACCAGATGGCCGTGCACGTGCCGCTGTCGGTGGAGTCCCAGATCGAGGCCCGGGTGCTGATGCTCTCGAGCAACAACATCCTGTCGCCGGCCAACGGAAGCCCGATCATCGTGCCGACCCAGGACATCGTGCTGGGCATCTATTATATGACCCGATCGGTAACCGGATGCAAAGGCCACGGTATGGTCTTTGCCAATCCTGAAGAGGTCCGGTGCGCCTTCGACGCCGGGGCGGCGGACCTGCACGCCAAGGTTCGGGTCCGCATGGACGGCAAGATGGTCGACACCACGGTGGGTCGGATCCTGCTGTGGGAGATCATCCCCAAAGAGAGCATCTTCCGAATCCGCCAGATCGCCTGCGATGAAAAGACCGACGCCGATGCCGCATACCTGGAGCTGGCGGGCGGCGCCGACTTTGTCGAGATGGTGCAAAAGTACTCCACGGCCGCCGACAAGGAAAACGACGGACTCGTTGGACTTCTGCGAAAAGACGAGTTCGCGCGGGTCTTCCGGGTTTCGGAAAAGGAGGCCGATGCGGTCTATGCCCTGGAAGTGGGCGCCCACAGCGACGTGATCGATGCCGAGGGAACCCAGCACATCTTTCAGGTGATCGAGCGGCGGCCGGAGATCCCCTTTGACCTGGTCAACAAGGTCCAGGACAAAAAGTCGCTGCGGGAGCTGGTCGACTACGCCTATCGGAACATCGGCCCGAAGGCGACCGTGATCCTGTCCGACCGGCTCAAGGACCTCGGCTATGCCTACAGCACCACCGGAGGGCTTTCGATCTCCATCGACGCGATGATCATCCCGGAAGCCAAGTGGAACATCCTCCAGGCCGCTGAAACCCAGGTGCAGGAAATCAACCGCCAGTATACCGAGGGACTGATCACCCAGGGGGAGAAATACAACAAGGTGGTCGACATCTGGGCCAAGGCGACCGACGACGTGGCCAACGAGATGATGGAGGTCATGAAGATGGCTCCGGTCCGGGATGCGGAAGGCAACCCGGTCACCGACGAAAACGGCGGCGAGATCGTGGAGGAAAGCTTCAATCCGATCTACATGATGGCCGACTCCGGCGCCCGGGGCAGCAAGGACCAGATGCGCCAGCTGGCCGGCATGCGCGGCCTGATGGCCAAGCCGTCCGGGGAAATCATCGAAACCCCGATCCAGGCCAACTTCCGGGAGGGCCTGTCGGTGCTGCAGTACTTCATTTCCACCCACGGCGCCAGAAAGGGCCTTGCGGATACCGCGCTGAAGACGGCCAACTCGGGCTATCTGACCCGGCGTCTGGCCGACGTGGCCCAGGACTGCACCATCATCGAAGATGACTGCGGCACCACCATGGGCGTGGAGGTCGAACCGCTGACCGAAGGCGGGGAGGTCATCCAGCGCCTCAGCGAGCGCATCCTCGGCCGCGTGGCCGCCGAAGACATCCTCGACCCGTTCACCGACGAGGTGCTGGTCCGGGCCGGTGAAGAGATCGACGAAGCGGCCGTGGACCGGATCGAAGATGCCGGCACCCCGCGGGTCAGAATCCGATCGGTGCTCACCTGCAAAAGCGGCTACGGGGTCTGTGCCAAGTGTTACGGCCGCGATCTGGCCCACGGCGGACCCGTGGAGATGGGCCAGTCGGTCGGGATTCTGGCCGCCCAGTCCATCGGAGAGCCCGGCACCCAGCTGACGATGCGGACCTTTCACATCGGCGGCACCGCCAGCCAGCGGGTCGAGCAGGCCGACATCCGGGCCCGGGTCGATGGCACCATCAAATTTGTCGACCTGAACGTGGTCAAGCGCGACGACAACC
Source organism: Desulfobacterales bacterium (assembly GCA_050115795.1). GTDB lineage: Bacteria > Desulfobacterota > Desulfobacteria > Desulfobacterales > CAFBRK01 > JAIPEL01. The sequence continues at coordinate 5,778 of JASFPT010000063.1, read as the reverse complement.
GGAACGTGATCATGAACCGCCGCGGCGGGGAATTTGCCATCATGAGTCAGACCGGCCGCGAGCGGGAGCGCTATCCGGTGATCTACGGCGCCCATCTGCTGGTGGACGACGGCCAGGAGGTCAAGGCCGGCGATCTGCTGGCGACCTGGGACCCGTTCACCACGCCGATCATCACCGAGGTGGACGGCACCGTCAAGTTCGGCGACATCATCCCGGGCAAGACCATGCAGGAGAAGGTCGACCCGGTCACGGGCAAGTCGAGCCGCACCGTCATCGAATCGAAATCCTCGGAGGTGCGGCCGCGGATCTCCATCAAAGATGCAGAGGGCAAAACCGCGAAACTGCCGCGCACCGCCGGAGCGGCCCGCTACGTTCTGCCGGTGGAAGCCGTGCTCATGGTCGAAGAGGGCGATACAGTCAAGGCCGGCGACATTCTGGCCAAACTGCCGCGGGCGACCACCAAGACCAAAGACATCACCGGCGGTCTTCCCCGCGTTGCCGAGCTTTTCGAGGTGCGAAAGCCCAAAGAGGCTGCCGTGCTCAGCGAAATCGACGGCTACGTGTCGATCGCCAAAGGAACCCGCAAAGGGAAGCAGAAGATCACCGTCACCCCGGTGGACGTGGGGGACAAGAAGGAATACCTGGTTCCCCGGGGCAAGCACATCAACGTTTACGAAGGAGACTTCGTGCGGGCTGGAGAACAACTCGTCGGCGGGTCGGCGATTCCCCAGGACATTCTCAACATCAAGGGCGAGGTGGCCTTGGCCCGGTACCTGGTCGACGAGGTCCAGGAGGTCTACCGTCTCCAGGGGGTGCGAATCAACGACAAGCACATCGAGGTGATCGTCCGGCAGATGATGCGTCGGGTGAAGGTCGTCAACGTGGGCGACACCGACCTGATTCTTGAGGAACAGGTCGACCGATCCTTTTTCGAGCAGATCAACCAGGAGGTCGTCGCCCAGGGAGGGCGTCCCGCGGTGGCCGAGCCTCTGATTCTGGGGATCACCAAAGCGTCGCTGTCCACCGACAGCTTCATTTCAGCGGCCTCCTTCCAGGAGACCACGAAAGTGCTCACCGATGCCAGCATCGCAGGCGCCGTGGACAACCTCCGGGGCCTGAAGGAAAACGTCATCATGGGTCGACTGATACCGGCCGGCACCGGCTTTCCGAAGTACCGGAAAGTCGAAGTGGAGATGATGTAGTGGCTAAAAAATCTTGACAGGGTCTATTTTGCGATATACAAGACTACTTTTGTCGAAACTTGATTTTACCGGCGCGGTCTACCGCGGAGGATGAGGACAAAAGATGCCGACAATCAACCAGTTAGTTCGCAAGGGCCGGGAGCGGGTCAAGAAAAAGAAGACCACGCCGGCTCTCAAAGGGGCTCCGCAGAAGCGGGGGGTTTGCACCCGGGTTTACACATCGACCCCGAAAAAGCCCAACTCCGCGCTTCGAAAGGTGGCGCGTGTCCGGCTCACGACCGGAATCGAGGTGACCGCCTACATTCCCGGCATCGGGCACAACCTTCAGGAGCACTCGGTGGTCCTGGTGCGCGGCGGCCGGGTCAAGGACCTTCCCGGCGTGCGCTATCATATCGTCAGAGGGACGCTCGACACCCTCGGGGTTCAGGACCGCAGGCAAGGGCGGTCCAAGTACGGAGCCAAAAGACCGAAGTAGGTTTTCGGGTTCGGTAAAATGCATGGCAGCGGTATTGTTCATGCATTTTGTATCTGGTCATCCCAATTTTTGGAGCAGGTGTAGCAGATGCCGAGAAGAAGAGAAGTGCCGGTCCGGTATGTTGTCCCCGATTCGCGGTACAACAACAAACTGGTTGCCAAGTTCATCAACTCGTTGATGCACGACGGGAAAAAGAGCATTGCCGAGGGGATCCTTTACGGCGCCTTTGACGAGATCGAACAGAAGGCAAAGGAATCGCCGCTGAAGATTTTCGAATCTGCCGTGGAGAATGTTCGGCCCATGGTCGAGGTCAAATCCAGGCGGGTCGGCGGGTCCACCTATCAGGTGCCCACAGAGATCCGGCCCCAGCGCCGGACGGCCCTGGCCATCCGCTGGATCATCAGCTACGCCCGGAGCCGGGGAGAGAAGGGCATGATGCGAAAGCTGGCCAGCGAGCTGCTGGATGCCGCCAACGGCCGAGGTGCAGCGGTCAAGAAAAAGGAAGACACCCACCGCATGGCAGAGGCCAACAAGGCTTTCGCTCACTACCGGTGGTAGTCTCGGCCCGGGGCCGGACCAACCCAACACATCATCCCGATTACAGGGGAGGTTGACGAGATGGCGAAGGAGAAGTTTGAGCGGAAGAAGCCGCATGTAAACGTAGGGACGATCGGCCATATCGACCACGGCAAGACGACGCTGACGGCGGCGATCACCAAGCACATGGGGTTGAAGGGGATGGCGCAGTTCATTCCGTTTGACCAGATCGACAAGGCGCCGGAGGAGAAGGCTCGGGGGATCACGATTGCAACGGCGCACGTGGAATACGAGACGGCCAAGCGTCATTATGCGCACGTGGACTGTCCGGGTCACGCCGACTACATCAAGAACATGATCACCGGGGCGGCGCAGATGGACGGTGCGATTTTGGTGGTGGGAGCCGACGACGGACCGATGCCCCAGACCCGGGAGCACATTTTGCTGGCGCGTCAGGTGGGTGTTCCGCGGATCGTGGTATTTTTGAACAAGTGCGACATGGTCGACGACGAGGAGCTCATCGAGCTGGTGGAGTTGGAGCTTCGGGAGCTGTTGGACAAGTATGAGTTTCCGGGCGACGACACGCCGATCATCCGGGGCAGTGCGTTAAAGGCGCTGGAGAGCGACGATCCGGACTCGGATGCGGCCAAGTGCGTATTTGAGTTGATGGACGCGATCGACGATTACATTCCCGAGCCGGAGCGCGACATTGACAAGCCGTTTTTGATGCCGATCGAGGACGTGTTTTCGATTTCCGGTCGTGGGACGGTGGTCACGGGCCGTGTGGAGCGTGGCAAGATCAAGGTTGGCGAGGAAGTGGAGATTGTGGGGATTCGCCCGACGGCCAAGACGGTGTGCACGGGCGTGGAGATGTTTCGCAAGCTGCTGGACGAGGGACAGGCGGGCGACAACATCGGCGTATTGCTTCGGGGTACCAAGCGTGAGGAGGTTGAGCGAGGCCAGGTGGTGGCAAAGCCCGGATCGATCACGCCGCACACCAAGTTTGCCGCCGAGGTATACGTGTTGAGCAAGGAAGAGGGTGGTCGTCACACGCCGTTTTTCAGCGGCTATCGTCCGCAGTTTTATTTTCGGACCACGGACGTGACCGGGATTTTGACGCTGCCCGAAGGGGTGGAGATGGTGATGCCGGGCGACAATGTGACGATTTCAGCCGAGCTGATCACCCCGATTGCGATGGAAAAAGAGCTTCGGTTTGCGATCCGCGAGGGCGGCCGTACGGTCGGCGCCGGCGTGGTCAGCGAAATCCTCGAATAGGCGGAGACGACACCAGCCATGATTATGAACACGAAAATCCGGATTCGGCTCAAGGCCTACGACCACAAACTGCTCGACCAATCGGCGGTCGACATCGTCGACACGGCCAACAAGACCGGCGCCAAGGTGGTCGGTCCGATTCCGCTTCCGACCCGGATTAACAAGTTTTGCGTGCTGCGTTCTCCCCACATCGACAAAAAGTCGCGGGAGCAGTTCGAGGTGCGGACCCACAAGCGGCTTCTCGACATTCTCGAACCCACCCAACAGACGGTGGACGCACTGATGAAGCTTGATCTGTCCCCGGGCGTCGATGTGGAGATCAAATTATAAATCGGCGCCGTAGGGGTGGGACTGCCCTGAAAAATGCGCCAACGCGAGATTAGGGTCATGAGCAAAGGACTGATCGGCAAAAAACTGGGAATGATGGGCTTCTTCACCCCGGACGGAAGATACCTGCCGGTGACCGTGATCGAGGCGGGCCCCTGCGTGGTGACCCAGATCAAGCGGGCCGACCGGGAGGGCTACAACGCGCTGCAACTCGGTTTCGGCCAGCGCAAGGCCTCGCGGGTGAACCGGCCGCTCAAGGGGCACCTGAAGAAGAGCGGGGGCGGCCTCTTTGCGGTGCTCCGGGAGTTTCCGGTGGACAACCCCGACGATTTCACCCTCGGCCAGGAGATCACCCTGGAACTGTTCGAGGTGGGAGACCGGGTCCGTATCACCGGCAAGTCCAAGGGGCGCGGATTTTCCGGCGTCATCAAGCGCCATGGATTTCACCGGGGGCCCAAGACCCACGGCAGCAAGAACATTCGACCGCCCGGATCGATCGGATGCAGCGCATGGCCTTCGCGGGTCACCAAGGGGAAGAAGCTGCCGGGTCAGTACGGCCACGAGCAGCAGACAATGCGAAACCTGGAGATCGTCGACATCCGTCCCGAGCAGAATCTGATTCTGGTCAAGGGGGCGGTGCCGGGCCACCGAAGCGCGTTGGTGACGATCCGTAAATAGCTTCCAGAAAACAACAGGATGCCGATGCCGGCGGACCGGGTGGGCCTCCGGCATCTTTATGAGGACACTATGGCTGTTGTGGATGTAATCAATACCGCTGGGGAGAAGGTCTCTCAGGTCGAACTGGCAGACGAGATGTTCAACGTGCCGGTCAAGGCGTCGGTTCTGCACGAGGTCGTCAAAAGCCAGCTGGCCAAGAAGCGTTCGGGGACCGCTTCGGTGAAGAACCGGGGGGACGTGCGCGGCAGCACACGGAAGCTGTTCCGGCAGAAGGGGACCGGCCGGGCCAGGCGGGGCGACATCAAATCGCCGCTGCTGCGGGGCGGGGGGGTTGTCTTCGGGCCCCATCCGAAATCCTGGGCCTACAATGTGCCGAAAAAGGTCCGCAAGCTCGCCCTGAAGATGGCGCTGAGCAGCAAGCTGCAGGCCGAGCAGCTGAAAGTGGTGGACCGGTTCGAGCTGGAGCAGGTCAAGACCAAGGACTTTGTCGCGATCACCCGAAAGCTCTCGGCCGGCAACGCGCTGATCGTAACCGATCAGAAGGACGAACGCCTGGAGCTGTCCTCTCGAAACGTACCGGGCGTTAAGGTCATCCGCACCGAGGGGCTCAATGTGTACGACATCCTCAAGTACAGCCAGCTGATCCTGCTGGAAGCCTCGATCAAGGGAATCGAGGGGAGGCTTTCATGATCGAGTATGAAATCATCAAGCGGCCGGTGATCACCGAGAAGACCAGTATCCAGAAGGAGACCAACCGTCAGGTGACCTTCGAGGTGGACCGTCGGGCCAACCGGGTGGAGATCCGCCGTGCCGTGGAGCGGCTCTTCAATGTTCGGGTGGCCGCCGTCCGGACCGCACAGGTCAAGGGCAAGATCAAACAGCGGGGGCGGATCGTCGGAAAGCGAAGAGACTGGAAAAAGGCGGTCGTGACCCTGATGCCCGGCGAGCGGATCGACTTTTTCGAGGGCGTGTAGAAAGACGTTAGGAGCGGAAAACAATGGCGATTAAAAAGGTAAAACCGACATCGACCGGAAGGCGCTTTCAGACCTACGCCGACTTCGAAGAGATCACCCGAACGACGCCGGAAAAGAGTCTGCTGCGCCCGATCCGCAACAAGGGGGGGCGCAACACCTACGGGCGGATCACCTGCCGCCACCGCGGGGGGGGGCACAAGCGCCACTACCGGATCATTGATTTCAAGCGCGACAAGGTGGGAATCCCGGCCAAGGTGGCCACCATCGAGTACGATCCGAACCGAAGTGCCCGTATCGCCCTGCTCCACTA
>JASFPT010000062.1:0-17283 GCA_050115795.1 Desulfobacterales bacterium | reverse complement strand
CAGTTCGACATGTGGGTGGCCATGGTCGGCGTGCTCATCGGCATCGAGCTGGCCCGCCGGGTGGTGGGAAACGTCTTTGTGATCATCGGGGCCATAATGCTTCTCTACGGGGTATACGGCTACAAGGCTCCGGATCTGATTTCCCACGCCGGTGCGCCCTTTCCCGAGATGTGCACCAGCATCTTCTACAAGAGCGACGGGGTGTTCGGCATCATGGCCAACGTGCTGGCCACCTATGTGATCCTCTTTGTCCTGTTCGGTGCCTACCTGGAGGGGTGCGGGGCGCAGCGCTTCTTCATCGACTTTCCCTTGGCGGCGGTGGGACACAGGATCGGCGGACCGGCCAAAGTGTCGGTCATCGCCTCGGGGCTGTTCGGGTCGATTTCCGGAAGTGCCATCGCCAATACGGTCTCCACCGGGACCTTCACGATCCCGATGATGAAAAAAGCCGGATTCAAACCCCACATCGCCGGCGCCATCGAGCCGGCGGCCTCCATCGGCGGGATGTTCATGCCCCCCGTCATGGGAGCGGGCGGTTTCATCATGGCCGAGCTCACCGGCGTTCCCTACTCCCGGATCATGCTGGTGGCGGTCTTTCCGGCGATCATGTACTTTTTCAGCGTCTTTGTCATGGTCCACTACGAGGCCAAGATGCACAACGTGGTCGGGGAAAAGTTCCACAAAAGCGCCATCGAAATCCTGGTTAAGGAATGGTATTATATCCTCCCGCTGGTCGTGATCACCGTTTTCATGCTCCTGTGGTATTCGCCGGCCTATTCGGCCATCCTCGGCATCATCACCTGCCTGATCATCTCCTGGGTGCGCCCCGAGACCCGGATGGACCTGACCATGGCCGCCCTGGTGCTGCCGATCATGGCCGGCGACTGGTTCAAGGTGGACCACAAGTTTTCGGTGATTCCCGGGGTCCTGATCGCCGCCTTCATCTACTGGCGGTTCCGGAAAGAGTCCTGGCAGGGGCTGAAGAATTTCGTGGTGGCCGCCCGGGTGGGGACCGAAAACAGCCTGAAAATCGGCGCCACCGTAGGCGTGATCGGCATCATCATCGGCGTGCTCAGCTTCAGTGGCCTGGTGCTGACCTTTGCCGACATCATTATCGAACTGGCGGGGGATGCCGTTTTCTGGGGGATCGATTTCCGGCTGGTGGCGACGATATTTCTCATCGCCTTTGCCTCCCTGATTCTCGGTATGGGGGTTCCGGTGACCGCCGCCTACCTGATCACCGCGGTGGTAGCCGTCCCGGCCCTGACCCACCTGGGGGTCAACGAAATCGCCGCCCACATGATCGTCTACTGGCTTTCCCAGGATTCAAACATCACCCCGCCGGTGTGCATCGCCGCCTTTGCCGGGGCGACCATCGCAAAGGCGAACATGTGGAGAACCGCCTTTTCCTCTTTCAAGTTCGCCAAATTCCTCTACCTGGGGCCGTTTTTATTCGGCTACGTCCCGGGTTTTTCCCTGGACGGCAGCACTTGGGACATCGTCAAGGCGTTTGTGCTGATTACTCTTGGAACTTACGCGTACGCGTGGTTTCTATCCGGATACTGGGTCAAGCTTCTTTCTCGGGCGTTCAAACGGCGTGCGGCCGCCTGATCGACGGGAAAACGCGTTCGGTGCACCCAACCCAAAAAAGGAACGGAAGATGATCCTTCCCAAGGTGAGCATCCACAAGATCCTGTATGCGACGGACCTCTCGGAGGCAGCCAAGCCGGCATTCGCCTATGCCGCCAGCATGGCCTCCCGTTACGATGCCGGCCTGGTCATCCTTCACGTGATCGATGAAAAGCCGGGCCTGGACGAGAAGATCATCGGATACGTGCGTGCCGAGCAGTGGGAGGAGATCAAAAAGCGCAACGAGGACGATGCCCGGGCCGCCCTGATCGGAAAGATTTCCACCCGAACCCTGATCGGCGAAGCCCTGGACCGGTTTGCCAAAGACGCCCAGCAGGAGATGGAAGAGGTTTCGTTTCGCACCGACGGGGTTTTGGTGGTCCGCGGAAACGCGGTGGAACAGATCCTTGAGCAGTCTGTGAAAAGCGGCTGTGACCTGATCGTCATGGGCACCCACGGCGAAGGGACCCTGGCCGACGCCATGATCGGCAGCACGGCCCGTCGGGTGGTGCGCCGCTCCCGGATACCGGTACTGGTGGTCCGGCTTCCCGAATAAAATCGCTTTCGCGATGTTATGAAGGTATCGCTCCGCAAAACCAAGGGCGCTGCCCGTCGGGCAGCGCCTCTTTTCTTTCTGCACGGACGCGGCTCAGTAGATCCGCACCTGCAGCGGTTGGCCGCCGGTTTCGACCCGGATCCAATGCCGGTCTAAACCGGCGTCTTTTTCTGCGGCGGCCGCCGACAGGGCGAAGCGATCCTTGAGCTTTTGAAGGTTGCGGTTTTCCTGCCCCCGGAGCTGGCTTTCGCGGGCTGGGTGAACGGCGATCTTTACCTTCCCGCCGGAAACGCCGATTCGGTCGAGAGCCGATTCCACCTGGGAATAGACGGCGGCCGATCGGGCCAGCTCTCCAAAAGCCGGGTGGTGAGGGCCTGCCAGTACCCGGCCCTGCGTCCGGAGACCGTCGGTCTCTTGAAGCCCCATTCGGATCACGGCCACCCCCCCCTGTTCAAGCATCCGGTAGACGGCGGCGGCCTGGCTCACCGCTTCTTCAAGGGTCAGCGGCACATACCGTCCCGAGCGGTACAGATCGGCAAGTGGGCTGTCTTCCAGAACCAGGGTCGGATAGATCCGTACAAAATCCGGTCCGAGTTCCACAACCTTTCGGGCCGTCTCCAGTACCGACAGTTTGTCCTGACCGGGGAGGCCGATCATCAGTTGAAGCCCGATCCGGTGGCCCTCCGCCCGGAGACGGGATACCGCCTCCGTCGCATCGGCCGCGGTGTGGCCGCGCAGGCAGCCGGCCAGTACCCGGTCATCCAGAGATTGAACGCCGAGTTCCACGGTTTTGACCGGAAAGGGCCGAATCCAACTCATCCGCCGCTGGTCGACGGTCTCGGGACGCGTGGAAAAGCGGATGCCGTCGGCGCGTCCTTCCGAGACAAAGCGCGCGGCCTTCTCGAGCAGGATCCGGATCGATTCCTCCGGCAGGCCCAGGAAGGTTCCGCCGAAAAAGGCGATTTCAACGGAAGGTCGGGGGCGGCTGTGTTTCAGGAAAGAATCAATGGTCTTTCGAATCCGACTCGGGCTGGGGAGCGAAAAGGCTTCACCGGTGATAATCCGCTGGTTGCAGAAGATGCACCGGTTGGGGCATCCGGCGTTGGGAAGAAAGATCGGCACCACCAGCGGTCGTGGTCCCCGGCCGCCGGTGGTCATGGTATCGGCTCCGCGTCCGCGTCGTTTTCCGTGTTCCCTTCGGGCAAGAGGCGCTCAAAAGCCCTTCTTGCCGCGTCCTGTTCGGCCATTTTTTTGCTTTTGCCGACCCCCTCTTCGCATAGATCGGACACCCGAACCGAGACGCGGAACCGCTTGTCGTGATCCGGGCCGGATTCTGACACCATCCGGTACTCCGGCACCTTTCCCCCGCTGGCTTGGACCGCTTCCTGAAGGCGACTTTTGTAGTCAAAAGTCAACGCCGGCGTGGTCATGTTCTCCAGCAGCGGCGACAAATGGGCCCGTAAAACCCGAAACGCCGCATCAAAGCCGCCGTCCAGGTAAACGGCGCCGATCAGGGCCTCATATGCATCGGCCAGGATCGACCTTTTGTTCGGGCCTCCCGAGAGCAACTCCCCTTTTCCGAGGCGGATAAACCCACCCAACTCGAGCATGCGGGCCAGTTTGGCCACCTGGGATTCGTTGACCAGTCGGGCCCTCATGCGGGAAAGGCGTCCCTCGGGAACCTCGGGAAAACGCCGCATCAGCAGGTGCCCTGCGGCCAGATTGAGTACGGCGTCTCCAAGAAACTCCAGCCGCTCATTGCTGCGAAGATCCGTTCGATCCTGCTCGTGGATGAACGAACTGTGATGGAGAGCGTTTTCCAGCAGTCGCCGGTCCGTGAATCGATAAGACAGGCGTTGTTCGAGCAGCAGCGGATCCGATTCGGGCACGTCTCCTCCTCACCCGGCCGGCAGCGCGGCCACGAGCCTTTCGTACAAGGAAAACGGCACGAACTGATTTCCGGTTCCAGTGCCCAGCCGGACGGCCGGTGTGAGATCCCCGTGGAAGTCGGTTCCCCCGGTCACCAGCAAGCCAAATCGTGCCGCCAGGGAAAGGCCGATGTCGATCTGCTGCGGACCGTGGCCGGGGTAGTAGATTTCGATTCCCCCCAACCCCATCGAAACCAGGTCGGCCACGAGGCTTTCGAGCCCCTCATCGCCGAGTTGCTTTACGAGAAACGGGTGGGCGAGCACGGCAATGCCACCGGCTTCGCGGATTGTTCTCACGGCTTCGGCACAGGGGATTCGATATTTGTCGACGTATGCCGGTCCTCCGGCACCCAAAAAACGATCGAAAGCATCGTCGATGGAGGCGGCAAATCCATGTCGCACCATGGCTTGGGCGATATGGGGTCTTCCCACCTGGCCGCCTCCGGCCGCGCGGGCGACGGACGCTGCCGGCAGTTCGATGCCGATGGATCTGAGCTTGAGAAGGATTTTCGGATTTCGACCGGTTCGTGCGGTCTGCAGCTGGCCCAGGGTGCGATTCAAACCGGCATTGCCGGGATCGAAGCCGTATCCAAGGATATGCAGACTGCCGCGCAGCGGATATCCGGCTGGCGCCGCGGCGCTGATTTCCACCCCGGAAAGGAGTCGAAGGCCCGCCGGCTTTGGATCCCGGATTTGCCGGAGGCCTTCGATCGTGTCGTGATCCGTAATGGAGATGGCCGAAAGGCCTGCATTTTCGGCCATCTGAAGGATTTGATCGGGAGAAAAGGTGCCGTCGGAGGCGGTCGAGTGGATATGGAGATCGATCCCCCCCGGCTGCCGGTCATAGTCCAAGGGCTTTTTCTTTTGCCTCTTCTTTTGTTTTGCAATCGATGCACTGCGTGGTGACCGGCCTGGCCTTCAGGCGCTCGATGGAAATGTCTTCACCACAGATTTCGCAGATCCCGAACGTCCCGTTTTCGATCCGATCCAGCGCTTTTTTGATCTTTTTGATCAGCTTGTTTTCCCTGTCCCGGATGCGAAGCATGAAATTTCGGTCGGCTTCCAACGAAGCCCGGTCGGTAGGATCGGGAAAATTCTCACGCTGATCGGTCATGCCCGAAACCGTGTCATCGGCCTGGGTCAGCAGGTCTTTCAGCCGCTGGTTCAATAGATCCCTGAAGAATTCGATGTCTTTCTTTTTCATGGCGGACCCTGTGCAGACAGTTCAAGCATTTACCTCAGTTTATAAAGGATTACGTATAATACAAGCCGATTTTGATGTAAACCCCAAAAAAAAGTGAATGCAGGCGCGGCCTCACGAAGCGTCGGCCAGAAATTTTTCATAAGATTTCAAGCTGTTTATCGTGAGCAGGCGATGAGAAGAACCCGGCGGGACGATTTTTTTCACCAACCCGGTCAACACGCGGCCCGGACCGACTTCCACGAAGGTGTCCACCCCCTCGTCGATCATCCGGAGCACCGAATCGTACCACCGGACGGGGCTGCACAGCTGCTGGGCCATCAGTTTGCGGATTACACGCGGGTCTTTTTCGGGCGCTGCCGTGACATTGTGAAGCACGGGAACGGCAGGCGCAGAAAAGGCCATCTGCTCCAACACCCCCGAAAACGGTGCTTCGGCCCCGCGAATCAATTCGCTGTGCCAGGCGCCGCTCACCTTCAGGGGAATGGCGCGGGCGCCTGCTTCCGCCGCCTTTTTCGAAACCCGCTCCACCGGTGCCGGGGCTCCGGTGATCACGATCTGCTCGGCGGTGTTGTGGTTGGCCACCGATACCGGGGCACCTTCGCCGGCCTCCTCCACGAGCCGATCCACTTCTTGGATGGGAAGTCCGATGATGGCGTGCATGGCGCCCTTGTGGCGGAGCGATTCCTGGTGCATGAGCTCCCCCCGCGAAAAGACCATACGCACCGCATCTTCAAACGGTACCACCGACGCTGCCGCAAGGGCGCTGTATTCGCCGAGGCTGTGGCCTGCCGTCAGGAAAGGAGCGACGGCCTCCCGTTGGAGAGCGGACAGCACCGCCAGATTGACGGCGGTAATCGCCGGCTGCAGGTTGACGGTTTCCGTCAGGGCCTCGATGGGGCCCTTGAAGCAGAGCCGGGAAATGGGCAGCCGGCAGATCTCTTCGGTCATGTCAAAGATTTCTCGGACAAAATCGAATTCCTCATAAAAATCCTGTCCCATTCCGACGGCCTGGGACCCCTGTCCTGGAAACAAAAACGCCATTTTCATACTGTAAATCTCCCGGGCGGCGACAGCCGCCCCCCTCACCAGTGCGCAACGCGCATGGAAGTTATTCGTCCAGCTTGAACAGCTTCCGGGTCACATCGATGTACAAGGGCCGGTCTCCATGACCGCCTTCCCCCTTGAGAAAGACCGTTGGATCGTGCAGCATCTTGTTGACCACGGATTGCGTCATCCGCTCGAATGCGGCCCGTTCTTGTTCGGATCGGTTTTGAAGGCCCCCAAGGGTTCGGTCAAGCTCCTCTTTCACGATTCCTTCCAGCTTTTTGCGCAGTGCGACAATGGTGGGCACCACGTCGAGTCCCTCGCGCCATTGCCGGAAACGGACGACCGCCTCGTCCACGATCCGCTCCCCACGAATCGCTTCTCGCTGCCGATCCTCGATATTTTCCTCGATGATTTCCTGCAGGTCGTCGATGTCGTACACGTAGGCATTGGTCACCCGGTTGATCTCCGGGTCGATGTCCCGGGGAACGGCGATGTCGATGAAAAACAACGGACGGTTTTTCCGCTGTCGCATGACGGATCGGACCTGATCCCGCGAGATCACGAAGCGGGCCGCGCCGGTGGAACTGATGATGATGTCCACCTCTTCCAGCGCATTGACGATCTCTTCGAACCGCAGGGCCCGGCCACTGAATCGCTCCGCCAAGGCCATCCCCCGCTCGAAGGTGCGGTTGGCCACCTGAACCTGCCCCACGCGATTTCGAATCAGGTGTTCCACGGCCAGCTCCGCCATCTCGCCGGCGCCGACCAACAGCACTTTTTTTCCTTCCAGGGAGCCGAAAATCTTTCGGCCCAATTCAATGGCGGCATAGCTGATCGACACGGCATGGTCGCCGATGCCGGTTTCGCTTCGAACCCGTTTTGCCACGAAAAAAGACCGGTGCAAGAGACGGTTGAGGATGACCCCGGTGCACTTTTTCCGGGTGGCCGAACGGTAGGCTTCCTTGATCTGACCCAGGATCTGGGGTTCTCCGACCATCATCGAATCGAGGCTTGCCGCCACCCGAAAGATGTGCCGCACCGCCTCATCACCGTTTAGATGGTAGAGGGCGGAGTCAAATTCCGCCTGCGGCAATCGGTTTGCCCCCACCAGAAATTGCTTGGCTGCATCGGCTGCGGCAGCGCCCTTTTCGGCGACCATGAGCACCTCGACCCGATTGCAGGTCGACACCACCATCACTTCGGATATCTCCGTTCTTCGGCGTAGCGCTTCCAATGCCTCTTCCCGACCGTCGCCGGTCAGGGCGATACACTCCCGCAACGCTACCGGTGCGGTCTTATGGTTCATTCCGATCAGGACGATGTCGGCCATAGCGCTACCATTGCGTAAATCGGCCGTGATGACCGGTCAGCAGAAAGTTGACGCCCAGGAAAGTGAACAGCAGCACGCCGAAGCCGATGATGGCCATGATGGCGGCGCGCCGGCCCCGCCACCCGACCCGGAGGCGCTCATGGAGCAGCACGGCATAGAGCAGCCAGGTGATCCCGGACCAGACTTCCTTGGGGTCCCAACTGAAAAACCGGCCCCAGATCGCCTTGGCATAGACAAAACCGGTAACCAGCCCGACGGTCAGCAGCGTGAACCCGACCACCAGACAAGCGTATCCGGCCGTATCGAGCTGATCGAGAGACGGAAGGCGGCGGAAAAAAAAGCCGCGCTTTTTCTGTTTGATCGCCCGTTCCTGAAGGAGATAAAGCATCCCGACCCCCCCGGCCAGGGCCAGGGCAGCCTCTCCGACAAACACGGTGAGGATGTGAATCACGAACCAGACGCTGGAAAACAGGTTGCCCTCCACCACTCCGCCGCGCGGAAGCTCGGAGGCAACCACCATGACCAACGCCGCCATGGGGGCTGCGTAAATTCCCAGGATCATGATCCGGTACCGATACTGTACCAGCAGAAACATGCCGGCCAACGCCCATCCGGCCAGGGACAACGTCTCGGCAAGGTTCTGGACCGGCAGGTGCCCGACCGAAATCGTTCCGGCGATCAACTGGACCGTGTGCAGCAAAAGCCCGGCCATCAGGAGAAACGTTCCGGCGCGGTGGAGCCCTTTCCGCTGCAGAAAAAGATAGAGGAAATAGCCTATGGTGCTGAGCAGGTACAGAACGGTGATCGTGACCATGAGGATATGCATGAACACCCCGATTCTATGGCTCGCTGGAGGGCGCCAATTCTTGGAATCGAAAGCCGTTGCCGAGAACGTCGGCCAGCAGCCTGTCAATGGCGGGAATGTCGTTTTCCCTGATCAGGGCCAGCAAGCCGCCTTCGATGAGCGCTTCAAACAGGGGCTTGTGCTCTTCCGGTGCATGTGAACGGGACAGGAGGCGGGTGCGAATCGCTCCCATCAGATCCAGGAAACGACCGTATTCCGGGCCGTAGTTCGATTCGATCTGCTTTCGGAGCGTCCGGGCAAATGCGGGGCTGTTTCCAGAGGTGGAGATGGCAATCAGCAGGTCTCCCCTGCGGACCACCGCAGGAAGGATAAAATTGCACCCTTCCGGAAAGTCGGCGATATTGCAAAGCATCTGCCGTTTTTCCGCTTCGGCGGCAATCTGCCGATTTAGCTTCACGTCGTCGGTGGCCCCGATGACCAAAAACCGGCCGGCCAAGTCTTCCGGAGAAAATTCACGACGTTTCAGGTCGATTCTTCCGGCTTCCGAAAGATGGTCGACATCTGAAACGGTTTCGGGGCTGATCACCGTCACCCGCGCACCGCATTCCAGAAGGGTTTTCACTTTCCGGGCGCCCACGGCGCCACCGCCGACCACGAGGCATTCGCGTCCTCGAACATCCAAGTTGATGGGATAGTATTTTTGCACGGGTGCCATCTGGCCGCCTTCCAGGGACTTCGGTATTATGGACGATGGGCCCGGCCGCCGATTGCCGGCATCGGTGGTCAACCCAGCGGCAGCCGCATCAGGTCTTTTGCCACGACCACGCTTCCGCCGAACGCTTTCCGGCACTGGCCAATCAGGTCGACCCCCTCACACTCCGGATACAAATGGGTCAGCACGAGGGTGCCGACTCCCGCCCGGGCCGCCATCTCACCGGCCTCCGAAGGCGTCAGGTGCCCTTCGACCTTCCGTTCGTCGGGGAGCGCCGATTCGCAGAAAAACAGATCCGCGCTGCGGGCCAACTGAACCAGGTTCTCTGAAAAATCGGTGTCCCCGGAGTAGACCATCGATCGCCCGGCCCCGTCGGTCACCTTGCAGGCGATGCTTTCCGGTCGATGGACGACGGGGGTTGTCTCCAGCAAGCAGTCCCCGATCCGAAGCCGGTCGCGCCCCTCCACGCTCATCTCTGTGATTTCCAGAATTCCGGGGGCCAGCTCGATCCATTGGCCGTATGCGTTTTCCAGCCGTTTGAAAAAAGCCGCAAAGCCGGAGCCGGCCACCAGTCGAAGCGGCGTCTTTCTTCGGCTGCCGTCGGGATATTTGGTGGAAAACAGCAGCGGCACCAGTTCGGCGGTGTGGTCGGGGTGAAAGTGGCTGAAAAAGATCGCCGTCAGCTCAAATATCGTAATGCCGGACTCCAGCAGTCTTCGCATGGTGCCGGGCCCTGCATCGAACAGAATCTTTTCCTTCTCTGTTTCCAGAAGAACCGAACAGGCACTTCTTTCCAGGGAGGGCACACAGGTGCCAGAGCCGAGGATGGTGGCGATGGTGGTCACGACCCCTTTCCGAAAATCGCGGTTTTCATGTCTGTATCATTCCGCTTCGCATCTGCACCGGAGGTGCGCCGCTCCACCTGGTCGATGATCCAGCGGGAAACCTCTCTTCGATTGGACGGGTCGACTTCTTTTTGCAATTTGGACAATACAATTTCAGCCCGGGACATGCTCCGGTGGCCACCGGCGGAACCGATTTGCCCGAAGCTTTCCCTCGCCAGCTTGCCGGCATTTTTCCGGATGCCGTCGTTTCGCATCACGATGATCAGCTTTCCTTCATTGACCCCGGAAACGATGCTCCAGTCGACGCAGGTCAGGCGCATGAAAAAGTCGGCGATCAGCACGCAGACATCCGGATTGACCACCTCTTCTAGATGGACGAACATACGTCCCCCCCGAAGCTGCATCTCCTCCAGCGCGAGCTTGAAATACCGCAGAAAGTCGAAACGAAGGTCGACCTGCTCAATCCGTCGGGCCAGGTGCGTGTTGGTGTGGCGAAACAGGTACTGAAACGCCTTTAGGTCCTCGACCACCGTCTGGCGTTCGAAGTTGCTGGTGTCGGTCTTGATGGCGTGAAACAGGGCCGTTGCCAGCTTGGCCGAGGGCTTGATGCGGGCGGCCCGAAGGTATTCGGTCATCATGCTGGCCGTGGCCCCGTACCGGGGCCGGATGTCGACGTAGGCGGCTTTGGGGTTTGTGTCCGGATGATGGTCGATCACCACCTCCGGCTGGAAGGCGGCAAACTGCTCGTGGTGATTCGGTTGAGAGTCGAGCAAAACCGTTTTGGTGATCCGTTTTGAATCCAAATCCTCGATGTAGACCATTTTCACGTCGAGCAGCCGAACCATGGCAATGTTGTCTGGCCGTTTGATGACGTTGACGTGGCAAATCGTTACGCTGGCCACCTTCCGCCACAGCAGTCGCTTGATGGCCATGGCGCTGGCGATCGCATCCGGGTCTGCGTTGATGAGCACCAGGACATGGTCATCGCTGGAGAACCGGGACAGAAGATTGCGCAGCCTTTCGGATCTTGTGAGTTTTGTCATGCCAAATGCCTCGGTAAAGTGCCTGAATCATAAGTTCAGATATCCGATGTTGCAACACCCATTTTCCCTGGAACCCGGCACCGGATCGAAGGGGTTAACAACGTTCAACGAATGGCGTCGGTTCAACGATTTGAACGCGCCTAGAAAATCACACCGCCCCGTTTTCTTTGTTGACATGAAAACTGGCCGTTTGATACCTAACGATTTCTCGGAAAGCGCCAGGCAACCGCGGCCATCAGAAGCCCTGCTCGCCTTATGGTTTTCGACTACAAGAAAAACCGGCCCTGGGCGGAAAATCTCACGATTGTCATGCAGCTCGGCCTGACCATGGCCGGCTGCATTGTTTTCTGCTTCTTCGTCGGGTATTGGCTTGACGGCTGGCTGAAAACCCGCGGGGTGTTCATTACGATATTCACCCTTCTGGGCGTTGTCGGGGGCGCCAACGTGGCCTACCGGCAGATCATGGAAATCTTCCGGGAAAAAGAAAGCAAGCGCGAACAAGGAGGTCCCGACAGCGACGATGGACGAGATTAGGGCAGCCCAAAAGCGATACGGCTCTGCGGTTATGGGGATCGTCATCCCGGCGGCCCTCGTTTTGATCTTTTTTGGGCTCCCCTCGGCGGCAAAGGGGCTGGTGCTCGGCTCCCTGTTCAGCATCCTGAATTTCGTCCTCATGGGCGAGACGCTTCCGCTTCGGTTGGGGCGGACCCGAAACACCTCGATTGCGGTCTCCTTCGGGTCCATCGGGTTTCGATATGCGATTCTTGCCGTTCCCCTGGTTCTGGCAATCCGCTACGAAGCCTTTCACCCGGCGGCAACCGTGGTGGGCATGTTCATGGTACAGGTCGTTATCATGGCGGACCACATCGCCGCAGCACTTCGCCTTCGTCACGGGAAAAAGGCCTGATATGGAAGATCTCGGGAGAATCCACCAACTGCTGATCCCCCTCGACGGGTACACCCTGACCTTCAACCTCGAAGCGATTTTCATGGCGTGGATCGTCATCGCCGTGCTCGTCGTTTTCGGGTTTTTTGCGGCCCGGAAGCAGGAGCGGCTGCCCGGCACCCTCCAGCTGTTCGGGGAGATGATCGTATCCACCCTCTACGGGCTGACCGAAGATGCCCTGGACAAACAGATGGCGCGAAAATACGCGCCCATGATTTGTGCGCTTTTCCTGTTTTTGATCGTTGGCAACTGGATCGGCATGATCCCCCACCTGCACGAGCCGACCAAGGACCTGAACACGCCCCTGAGCCTCGGCATCATGGGGTTTGTGATCGCACACGCTGCGGGCATCAAATCCAAGGGATTCAAGGCCTATATCAAGGAGTATTTCGAGCCGATTTTTTTCATGATGCCGCTGAATCTCATCGGAGAATTTGCCAAGATCGTATCGATTTCATTCCGGCTTTTTGGAAACATCATGGGGGGATCCATCATTATCTTGGTGGTGTCGTACCTGGTCTACAACATCGTCTTGCCGCCGTTTCTCAACGCCTTTTTCGGATTGTTCGTCGGAGCGGTGCAGGCGTTTGTGTTTACCATGTTAACGGTGGTTTATATATCGGTTCAGGTCAAATAACCATGGCTTACGACGTAGAAACCTGGGTCCGCCTGGCAGCTTATTCCGGCAGCGGCATCGCAATGGGGATGGGCGCGATCGGCGCCGCCATTGGAGAGGGGTATACCGCCGCGCAGGCGAGTTTTGCCGTCTCGCGAAACGCGGATCTTTCTGGAGACATTCTCAAGTCGATGTTGGTGGGGCAGGCCGTTGCCGAGTCGGCCTCCATTTTTGCGTTGGTCATCGCCATTTTGCTCCTTTTTCTCGATGTGCCGGCAGCCCCCAGCCTCCTGGAGGCCGCGGCGCTGTTCGGCGCCGGCCTCTGCATGGGGTTTGGCGCGATTGGATCGGGTATCGGCTCCGGTTTTCCGGGGGGCCAGGCCTGCCTCGGGCAGATGCGGCAGCCGCAGATGGCCGGACGCCTCACCACCAACATGCTGATCGGATCGGCGGTATGCCAGACGCCGGCCATTTTTGCCATGGTTGTGTCGCTCATTCTCATGTTTCTCGATTTTGGCCGGGAGCCGGTTTCCCCCACCTGGGCGGCCCTTATCGGGGCCGGGTTGAGCACCGGCCTGGCGGCCATCGGAAGCGGGATGGGAGGCGGCTTTGCCGCCGGCGCCAGCTGTGAGGCCGTTGCTCGGCAGCCCGAGTCGGTGGGGCCGGTGACCACCACCATGTTGGTGGGCCAGGCCGTGGCGCAAACCCCCTCGATTTTCGGCCTTTTGATCAGCTTTGTGTTGATTTTCAAAGCATTTCCGGCGTCGTCGTCCTTGCAGGCGGCCATGGCGCTTCTCAGCGCCGGAATTTGCACGGGCTTCGGGGGAATCGGGCCGGGCATTGGAAACGGAATGGCGGCTGAAGGGGCGGTCCGATGGGTCGGCCGAAACCTCCAGAGCGCGGGTGACCTGATGCGGATCATGCTGGTGGGCCAGGCCGTATCCCAGTCGACGGCCATCTACGCCATGGTCATCAGCCTGGTGCTGATTTTTGTTGTATAAATTTTCTTTTTCCGTGCGGGAAAAGAAAATGAAAAACAGGGAAACAGAAAATACTGATATGCGGGCCGAAGGATTCGCGGCCTGCGGAAGTGAAGCAAACCACAAGGAATTTGGAGGAACCAATGGCTATCGAAGGTGCGGACCTGGTCAAAGCGGCGGCCTTTCTGGGCGCCGGAATTGCGATGGGATTGGGTGCCATCGGCCCCGGGGTCGGTGAAGGAATGGCGGCAGCCAAAACCTGTGAGGCGATCGGGAAAAACCCGAAAGAGGCCGGTCTGCTGACCCGGACCATGCTGGTGGGCCAGGCCGTGTCCGAATCGACGGGGATTTATTCCCTGGTCATCGCCCTGCTGCTGCTGTTTGTCGTATAGAGCCCGATGTGTCGGGGGAGCAAGACCCGGTCGATCCGGCGTCTGCCCCCGAACCAGAAAGGTTATCTGGAGAAACCCACAGGATGGAAATCGTCAGCAACATCGCGTTGATCAGCATCAACGAGACGCTCGTCGTCCAGCTGGTTTCGTTTCTGCTCTTTGTCTTCATCATCAACCGGGTGATGTTCCGGCCGCTTCGAAGCGCCATGGCCGAGCGGGACCGCTACATGGATCGCCTCAGAGAAGAAGTTGCCGACGCCGGAAAGCAGCTGGATCAGATCGGAAAGGATCTCCGCAAGACCGAGGAGAAGGTTCGAAGCGAAGCCTTTCGGATCCAGGAGGCGAAGAAAAACGAAGGGAACCAGGAGGCGATGGAAATCTTCGAGGCCGCTCGGATCGAGATTGAGCAGGAAAAGCTGGAGGCCACAAAGAAGGTTTCCGAGCAGATTGCCAAGGCGCGAGAAAGCCTCGAGGAAGAATCGCGGCTGGTAGCGGCGTCCATCATGGAAAAAGTCCTTGACCGGAGGGTGCCATCATGAGCCGGGCGACGCGCCTTTTCGGCGGTGCGCTTGCCGTCGCCGGTCTTTTGCTTGGCGGCGCTGTTCCGGCTGCAGCCGCAAGCGGCGGATGGCGGCCGATCTACGACGTGGTCATGCTCTGGGTCAACTTCGTGATCCTGGTGGTGGTTCTGGTAAAGCTGCTTCGAAGACCCCTTCGCGATTTTTTCCAGGACCGCAAGGAAGAGGTCTCTGCCGAGATTCGGCGGGTCGAAGAGGAGAAAGAACGGGCGAAGCAGCGCATCAAAGAAGCCAGCGCTGAGCTGGAAGAGAGCCGGGTCCGGCTGGAGCGGGTGCGCGAACGCATCGTCGCCGAAGGAGAGCGGGTTCGAGACGAGATCGTCGAAGAGGCCCGGGAGCACAGCCGCATCATGATCGAACAGGCCCGGCGCCGCATCGACAACCAGATCGTCACGGCCCGACGGAAGTTCAAGGCCGAGCTGGTGGACATGGCGGTGGACATCGCCTTGAAGCGGCTACCCGAAGAGATGACCGAGGGCGACAATCAACACTACATCGATCTGTACCTGAGAACCGCCAGCTAAAACGATTCGCCGGTTGCAGAAAGCGAGGGCCGACCCCCACCGGAATACGGGATCGGCCCTCGCTTTTTTCCCTGCAAACGGCGGCCGTCGTCGTGATGAAGGGCCTTGTTTCGGCGCGGTTCAACCGGACACGCGGGCGATGGCAAGGGATATTTTTCGGGACAAACCGCCGGTCTGATCGGCGCTACTCCGCCGGTTTGAACGAATCGACCGAAATGACCTTCATGTCCCCGTCCTCGGTCACGTCACCGGTGACCTGCATCACCTTTCCGGCATAGGCCACCAGGTCGTAACCGGCGTCGTTTTCGTCGATGATATAGATCGTGCCGTCCTGGGCTTCGATTTCGAAGGTGTCCTTGACCATCCCGGTGATGGTGGTTTCCACGGCCATGATCGGGGCTGCCGCCAACAGCAGGGCCATTGCGGCCAGCACCGACAAGACGAACTTTCGATTCCGCAACATATTTCCTCCTCGTTTGATGGACGTTGAATAAACGCCGGCGCAAACCGGCATCCCGAGAAAAAGCAAGAAGCATACCCGGTCGGGGACCGCAGCGGCGGCCTTTGCGTTGACAACGCTCCGGGACCTGGTATCTAAAACGATCCCGGATGGATCGGTCGGGCGGGTTCCGATTCAAAACCGATTTCGGAAGCGTCGATTCCGCAGTTTTGCTCCGGTGCAGCTCCGGCAAATTCGGTAAAAGGAGGGGCGATGTTTCAGAAACAGGGGGACGGAACAGAGCGACGTCTTCTCGACGGCGTCTATTTGAAGGTTCGGGCCCACGGCGAAAAAACGCTGATGGGCGAATTCCGGCTCCAAAAAGGAGCCGTGGTGCCGGCCCACGGGCATCCCCACGAGCAGACCGGTTTGCTTCTTTCCGGGCGGCTCCGGTTCACCGTCGACGGCGAGCCGATCGAAGCCGGCCCCGGTGACAGTTGGTGCATCGCCGGGGGGGTGCTCCACTCGGCAGAAGCGCTGGAAGATTCGGTGGCGGTGGAGGTGTTTTCACCGGTGCGGGAAGACTACCTATAAAATCGCTGCGCGATTTTATGAAATCTGAAATTTCAGGTTAAAAACACCGTCTCCCCGTGCCGCAAATCCACCAGCCGATCGGACAATCCCTCTTTTTCCAGCTCCCGCTGGAGGTCCTGGGGCGGAAAGTGCACCGGCTCGTCGCCCAGTCGGAACGTTCCCCAGTGGACGATCATCAGTTTTTTGGCCCTTAATTCCCTGAAGGCCTTGACCGTTTCGGCCGGGTTCATGTGACTCGGCGCCATGAACCAGCGCGGGGCGTAGGCGCCCAGGTTAAAGACGGCCAGGTCGATGTCGTAGTCCCGCCCGATCTCTTCAAAGCCGTCGAAATAGCCCGAATCCCCGGTTAGGTAGATCGTCGGACCACCGGCGGTTTCGATCAAGTACCCGCCCCACAGGGAACGGTTCGGACCCCGAAAGGGGTTTCGCATGGTCCAGTGGTTGGACGGCAGAAACGTGATGGTCATGTCCCTGTCGGTGTAGGTATCGAACCAGTCGAGGCGGGTCCGGTTTTTCAGGCCAAGCCCGGCAAAGACCCGGTCGTGGCCCAGGGGGGAGATGACATGGGTCCCGACGGGAAAGGTCGCCAGGGAGGCTTCGTCGAGATGGTCATAGTGGCCGTGGGTAATCAATACGTGGTCCGGCCCCGGGATCGATTTCGGGTCGAAGGAGAGCGGCGAGAAGTCTTTGATGAACCAGAAGATTTCGTCAAAGACCGGGTCGACCAGAAGGGTGCGGTCTCCGACCCTGACCAGGACGCTGGCATGCTTCACGAAGGTGACCGAGACGCCCCGATGGGCCGCGATCTTTTCCAGATCGGCGGTGACCGCGATCTCCGGCTGCCGATCCAGGGCGTCCGCGTACCGGTTGCCGCTCAACTTCCAGGATAGCAACTGCCAGAAACGCCCCTCTCGGGGGATGCCCACCGGATTGACGAAGCGTCCGTTGCCGTGGTGCTCTTTTGCAAGGGCGATTTCCCGCAGGCTCCGGCCGTTGAGCGGCTTGTAGGGAAGCTTGTCCCCGTCGTAGGTATAGGGGTCCCTTGCCGCCCAGAGGCTTGCCGGCATCATACCGGCAATCATGGCCGCCTGGAAATTCACCAGAACTTTTTTCAT
>JASFPT010000061.1:0-17328 GCA_050115795.1 Desulfobacterales bacterium | reverse complement strand
CAACGGGATCAGCCTCGATCTGGGAAGAGAGCGGATTTTAGAAGCGCTGCGGCAGAAGGTTGAAAAACGGAACCGGCTGAAGGAAAAGGTCCGGGTCCGCGAACTGTGGGAGGTGCTCAACTCCGAGCGGCAATGGATCGACCTGGAGACGATGACCGCCTTCTGTTTTCCCGGAGAAACGACCGACGATCATGAAAGTGCCGTTCTCCGGGCCTTTTTTGACGACCGCAGTTATTTCAAGTTTCAACCGGACGGGTTTTTCCCCTTCGGCGAGGAGCAGGTGGAGCGGATGCGGGCCCAGGCCCGGGAGGAGGCGCGCAAAACCCGCCTCATCGAAACCGGCGGCGCCTGGCTCCGAAACGCCCTTTCGGGAAAGGCGCCCGTCCCCCCCGACGACGAGTTGCCGGCCCTTTTCAAATCGCTGTACCTCTACGAGAAGGACAGCCCCCACTATGCCATCGGCAGGGCGATCCTGTCCCGGGCGCAGGTCCAGGAGCCGGCCGATCTCTTCTCCCTGCTGGTTCGGCTCGGGATTTTCCAGCCGGATGAAAACGTCGATCTGATCCGGATGGAAACGCCGGTGGCGTTTGCCGCTCCGGTGGCGGCCCGGGCTGAACGGCTTGCCAGCCGGCCCGAAGAGATGAGCGACCGAACAGACCTCACCGACCTTTCCGTGATGACCATCGACGGCCAGGCGACCCTCGACTTCGACGACGCCCTGAGCATCGAAAAAGTCGGCCGGGACCGGGTTCGGCTCGGAATCCACATTGCCGACGTTGCTCACGTCGTGGGCCGGGACGATCCGGTGGATCAAGAAGCCTTGCGGCGGGGAAGCTCCGTTTACATGCCCGACATGAAAATTCCGATGCTTCCACCGTTGCTGGCCGAAGAGCGCTGCAGCCTGAAGGCCGGCCAATTCCGACCTGCCGTCAGCATTCTGGCCGAATTGACCCCGGCTGCGGAAGTGGTCGATTTCACGATTCTGGCCACTCGCATTCGTGTCGATTCCCAACTGACCTACCAGGACGTGAATGCGTCAGCCGAAGAGAACCCCGACATCCGGATGTTGCAGCGGCTGGCCGAGGCGTTTCGCCAGCGGCGTTTTGCCGCCGGGGCCCTACAGATCGATCTGCCTGAAATCCATGTGTGGGTCGACCGGGACGGAATCGTTCGGGTCAATCAGGTCAACCGGGAAAGCCCGGCCCGGATGCTCGTCACCGAGTTGATGATCCTGGCCAACTGGCTCATGGCCCGGTTTCTGACGGAAAACGGCCAGCCGGCCGTTTTCCGCAGCCAGGCCGCCCCCCGTCAGCGGCTCTACGAAAACGGAGAAGGAACCCTTTTTCAAAACTGGATGCAGCGAAAGCAGTTGAGCCGATTCGTGCTGGGAACCGAAGGGGAGCGGCATGCCGGACTCGGCCTGGATGCCTATGTCACCGCCACCTCACCGATCCGAAAAGCCTACGATCTGATCACCCAGCGGCAAATCCGGGCCCTGCTCGGGTTGGAAACCCCCTATTCGGCAGAGGAGATCGCCGGGCTGCTCCAGGTGCTGGAGGAGCCGATGAACCGGGTCGGCCGGCTCCAGATGCGACGCCACCGATATTGGCTGCTTCGGCATCTGGAGGGGCGGATCGGGGAAAAAACCGAAGCGATCGTCTTGTATCGGAAGCGCAGCAGCTATCTGATTCTGTTGACCGACTACCTGATGGAATGCGACCTTCCGGCCGACCGCGGACCCGAACTGAAGCCCGAGGATCTGATCCAGGTGACGTTCCAGCGGGTGAACGCACGAAAAGACGCGATCAACGTGTATCTGGGATGAAGTATGCCAGTTTCGCCCGTTCCAACCTGCAGATGGCTCAATCGCCATTCAACTGGCAAACTGGAAACCGGGAAAAGGGGTCAACGGCCTTTGACGTAGGGTTCAAGCGCCTCGGCGAAATGCTCGGCCATCACCCGGTACCCCTCGCCGTTGGGGTGGATCGGATCGCTCATGAGGGTGCGGTCTCCCATGATCCCTTCGTAGACATTTTCGACCAGTACGGCGCCGGTTTCTTCGGCCAGTTTCCGGTACCGCGCCGAAAACCCGCGGTCCCAGAAGGGAATCGAGATTCCGCCGACCACCACCAGCGCCCCTTTTTTCTGGATCCGGACGACGATCTTTCTCAGGTTGTCAAATGCGGTTGTCGGTGAAACCCGGTTTTTCAGGTCGTTTCCCCCCAGCGTCAGCAGAACGATTCCCGGCGAGCGGTCGAGAACGTCGCGCTGCAGGCGCCCCAGTGCATCGGCGGTTGTATTTCCGGGCACGCCGGCATTGATCACCGGCCGGTTGAGCAGCCGTGCCAACTGGGCGGGATAGCTCATGTCGGCCGGCGCCCCGGTGCCGTAAGTGAGGCTGTCGCCGAAGCAGATGAGCTGTCTTCCGTTTCTCAGGTAGTCGGTGTCAGGGATGGAAGAAGGTTGGCGGAGCCAGAATACGGCCGCGGCCAGCACCACGCAGATGACGGCGATGGTCGGGACGGCCCTGTTCATTTGGCAAAAGCGTCATCCGGGGGCTTTCCCAGGACCCGGAGCGATTCTGCGAATCGTCTTCCGGCGCTTCGCGCTTCGGCCAGGTATTCCGGATGGGCCAGCACGTCCTTTTCGGCGTCGAGCCCGCGGTAGAGAAGCGTCTGGTCCAGGGACATGTCGAGTACTTCGAAGAAGTAGCGGATCGTCAGCAGGATGCCGTCGAAGAGTTTCTTGCCTCGGGTTGCCCCGACGCCGATGAACATCCCCTTTCGTTCGGTTGCCGGCTTCGGGAGCGCATTTTCAACCCAGTGCTTTTTTACCCAGAGAGACTGGCAGCGGTCCATCAGGATTTTGGTATGGGCGCTGACCGTGTAAAAAAAGACCGGCGAGGCGAGCATGAGGCCTTTTGCCGCGAGCATCCGGTCCCGTAAGTCACCAAAGTCGTCCTGGATCACGCACTTGCCCTCTTTCTTGCACCCGTAGATTTCCAGGCAGGGCGACATCTTCAGGTCCCGCAAAAAGACCTCGTGGACCCGGGCACCGGCCTCCCGGGCCCCTGCAACGGATTCTTTGAGCAAG
Source organism: Desulfobacterales bacterium (assembly GCA_050115795.1). Lineage (GTDB taxonomy): Bacteria > Desulfobacterota > Desulfobacteria > Desulfobacterales > CAFBRK01 > JAIPEL01. The sequence continues at coordinate 14,235 of JASFPT010000061.1, read as the reverse complement.
GTTGCGGTGTTGCCGTTTCTTCTGGGGCTTCCGTAGATCGCGATAATCTCGTCCACGCACCGCTCCTTTTTTCGATGCAGAGATTTGAATCCGACGCCCGGCGGCTCTATTCGATGTCGATCTTTCGGGTTTCTCTTGCGCCGGACTTGGGCACCAGGACTTCCAGTACACCGTCTTTGAAGGTCGCGCGAACCGCTTCGGGATCCACCGCAGAAGAGATGGAAAACGAGCGCTCGAATCTGCCGAAGATCCGTTCACTGCGCAGGTATCTTCCGGTCTTGATGGCTTCGCCGGGTTTCCGCTCCCCGGACAGCAGCATAAGATTGTCCCGGATCTCGATGGAGAGGTTCTCTCTTTTTACGCCGGGCAGCTCGGCATGAAGCACATAGGCCTCTTCGGTCTCGATGACGTCCACCGGCGGCCGCCAGGCACAGAAGCCGGACGCGCGCCCCGAATCGTCTCCGAAACCGAGCACGTCCGCAAACATGCGATTGATTCCCGCCTGGAGTCCGGCAATGTTGCTGTATGGCGTCCATTTGGTATCGGCCATGGCATCTCCTCCTACCAGAGATGACGGGTCTAACACCGGATCGGCAAGCTCACGGGTTGCGCCGGTTTGAGGCGCACCGGTTCGTTCAGTGCCGTATAGGTTAAGTATCGCCGGGGGGTTGTCAACTCGTAAGAGTTTGATTTCAATAATCTAATAAACCTTTTGGAGGGTGGAAAAAACGGGTCAAATTTCTTCGAACCGGTTGGCCTCTCGATTTTTACGGATTTTTGCCGGGTCGAAGATTCGCCCGTTGGCCACGATGTACACCCCCGGCGGGAGGACCTGAACGGCCGCCGCCGCCGCACCGATATTGAAGGCCGCGTCGCTCGACTTGAACCGTGCCGGTGACATGGCCCCGGTCAGGACGATGGTTTTGCCATCCATGCCCCGCAGTTTTTTCGCCGTCTTGACCATGGTGTCGGTTCCGTGCGTGATGATGATCCGCTCCGAATTGGTATCCTGCACCTTTTGGCGGATCAACTCCCGGTCCGCCGCGGTCATCTCCAGGCTGTCTTTTTTCATGAGCGATTCAATCCGGAAGCGAAAGGTGACATTGGCCTCCCGGAGAATATCGACGATCTTCGGATTGCCGACCTCGTAGCGGCTTTTCTGGTCGAAGTACTCTTTGTCGATGGTTCCGCCGACCGTGAAGATTTGGATAGGCATCTTTTCGGTGGTCTCCTGCTTCGGGGATGTTGGAGCCTATCGCGGATTGGATGTTCGGGCAAGAGGCGATACTCGCCTGCGGCCGCCGAATTTTTGAAAGGGACGGGGCGTCCGCCGGTCGGCGTTTTCCGGTCCCGGTTCCTTGACTACCGGGCGATGCCGTGCTATCAGCCGATGACCTTCTGACGCAGTGGCCCATTGGTTGGATATGCCCTTAGAACCCTACATCATGGAAAGCGAAGACGAAGCGCTTCGCCTCGACCTAAAGACCGACCCTGCACTGGTGGAATCCCAGGCGCGGTGGGCTGGCATCCGACCGGCCATGCGGGTCGCAGACCTCGGGTGCGGCCCGGGCAAGACGACGTCCTGCCTTCACCGCCTGGTTCAACCCGGCGGAGCCAGCACGGGTGTCGACTATTCCAGCGAGAGGATCGCGTTTGCCCGCGACCACTACGGACAGGAAAAGATCGCGTTTGTCTGCCGCGACATTCGGGACCCGATGGAAGGTCTCGGAAAATTCGATTTTGTCTGGATTCGGTTCGTTCTGGAATATCATCGGGACCGGAGCCTTGAAATCGTGCGCAATGCATCCCAGATTCTCGATACCGGCGGCATCGTGTGCCTGATCGATCTGGATTACAACTGCCTCAGCCATTTCGGTCTGCCGCCCCGTCTGGAACGCAGCCTGCAGGGGGCGATGGGCTTTCTCCAGGACCGCTGGAATTTCGACCCCTATGCGGGAAGAAAGCTCTACAGTTACCTGTATGATCTGGGATTCGAGAAACTCGATGTCCGGGTGGAACCCTATCACGTCATTTTCGGGAAGCCCGATCCGGTCAGCCTTTACAATTGGCGCCTGAAGGTCCATGTCGCTGCGCGAGGAAGCGGTTACCCGTTTGATGAATATGAGGACGGGTTTGCCGGATTCCTCCGGGAATTTGAAGAGGCCTTCGCCGATCCACGCCGCTTTACCTACACCCCCCTGATCTGCTGTCGCGGCGTCAAACCCTAAAACCGCATCCAGCCCGGTTTTCCCGATGCAGCGCGGTTCGTTCCGGACGTGGGCACTTCTCACCAAGCGTTTTGAAGATTCAGTGGGTGGGGCGGCAAGGCGTTGCGGGAGGGCAATCGCTGCGCCGATGCGCTGATGCAGGGCGGACGTCGGGGGCGCCTGGCATCGGTCGCTGCCGTTTTGGAGCAGTTCAGGTGCCGATCCATTTGCGGCTTGGAAAGGGAATCAGGTTTCCGTTCTTTTCCTCTTTCAGTTGTGCCTCGGGTCGATCACAATACCGCAAAAAAGCATCCACCACTTCTGGATCGAAGTGGGTGCCGCTTCTTTCTCTTAACATCGTCTTTGCTTCGGCCAATGGAATCGGGTCCCGGTAATGCCGTTTGGACGTGACGGCTTCGAAGAAGTCTGCCACTGCAATGATCCGTGCGCCAAAGGGAACCTGCTCTCCTTTTAGACCGTTGGGGTAGCCGGTTCCATCTATCTTCTCATGATGGGCCCCGGCGATCTGGGGAACCATTTCATAGATGCCATCGAATCGAATCCGCTCCAATATCTCCTGCGTCCTGCGAACATGATCCTTGACGATTTCATATTCGGCCTCGGTGAGTCTGCCCGGCTTTTTTAGAATCGAGTCCGGAACCCCGATTTTGCCGTAGTCGTGAAGCAGGGCCGCCACCGGGATCATTTCCCGGTATTCCCGTTCGACACCCATCTCCTCGCAGATCCCGATCGCATATTCAGTCACTTTTTCCGAGTGGCCGGCGGTGAGCGGATCGCGGGCCTCGATGCTGGCGACCAGGGCGGCCAGAATCGCATGAAATGTCTCCGTCTTGCTCTCCAGCAGCTCTGCGTTTCGGAGACTGATGCCGATGATAGGGGCGATGCCCATCAAGAGGCTGACATCGCTGTGAACCAGCGGACGTTTCGAGCGAAGATTGTCTACGGTCAGAACCCCGATCGATTCGCCGTCGGCGATGATCGGGCAGCAGATGAAGGACTGGGCCCCCATCTTTTGAGCAAAGCGGAGGCTTCGGGGTGATAGGGTGTCTTCGATTTCATTGTAGTCGTTGATCAGGAACGGTTTCTGCTCGCGGTAGGAAACGATGAAGATTCCCTTGGATGAGGGGTTGTTTAGGTGAAAGGCTGTGTTTCGAAGAACGATGTATTGCTCTTTGGTGTAGCCGAAACCGGCCCGGAACTCGAGCCGAGCCTTGTCCTCACTGGCCAACATCAACAGGCCGCGGTCGTAGCCGAGCAACTCCACCGATATCTGTATGACTTGTTCCAGTACGTCGTCGCTGTGGATCTGGCGGCTGATCACCTGCCCGATTTCGTTGACCATCAGGGCGTTCTTGTAATTGATCTGCATCTGATCCAGAAGCCTGTCGTTTGCAAGCCAAAGATTGCTGAGGCTTGCCTGGACATCGCTTTTTTCCAGATATTCGATGATGCAGGTCAAAAACAGCTCGATGGCGATAAAGCCGGTCGATAAGATGGCCAAGTGGGGCAGGGTGAAGGACCATAGCCAGGTCCCGATGAGCAACAGCAGCGCGATGGGCATCACGCTCCAATTGCGGAATCTCTTCAGCGCCGCTGACAGCGAAAGCTCCCATGTGATGATGTAGCGGCATCGTTTGCCCCCGGCAAAAAGGCACTCCGGATGCTCGAGGTGGGGCAGGCGCTTGGCAAATGCCACGGTGACCGCCTCGAAAAAGCCCATGCGGTTTTCACATTGAAAGGGCTGCTCCTGAACGCCGGGTTTCGGGGTGATCGTAATTTCGACCTTGTTCGTCGCCAGCTGCCGGGACTCTGTTTTGCAGGAACGAGTGAAATTGTGGATGGCCTGCCCGATTTTCTCATAGGCCTTTTGCGGGTTGATGAACCCCAGCACGTATTGCCGCATGATGCCGATGGCCTCCGGGGAGGCGGCATACCGGCCGGCCTCACGGGCGATGGTCGTGCTGCCCGTCAACTGTTCCATCTTTTGATGAAAGCGGTTGATCTGATCCTGGGTGAACCAGTGGCTTTGGTCTGCGACTTCGTAGGAACGCATGCCCGCATACCGGAGTAAAACGCCGATATTCACCGATGGATAGTACCTCTTGAGAAACTTGAGGTAGGTATCGACAATCCTGCTGTTGTACAGCGGTTTGGCGTCTCTCTCCGTCATGTCAGCCCTCGAGCGTCTCTTGTCTTTTCCAACACTCGGCTATTGGACGAATCTCAGCAGGCGGTTGAGATGTCGAAAGTAGTGGTCTGAAAAGTCGGTATTCAATATCCATAGATTATAGTACTTTTCGATCGGACAGGTCAATGCCTCGGCGGTTTCGGCCGGGAAGAGCAGCACCGGGATTTCATCCATATGGTAGAATTCTGCCACGAGATGGAGCGTGCGGTCCAGGATCTCTTTTGACGGCGGCTTCGGGTGGATGAAGAATACATTCACCGCACTGGTCAGGTCCGACAGGTTCAAACCGACATCGGCCACATTGGCCGCGATCACGACCCGCGTCTCTCCTCGATTCCGAAGCGACAGGACATAGCGGTCTCGGCGGAAGCCGAGCCGCGTGTACTCCTTTTTCAGATCGGAGATGTCGAGTGCCTCCGGAGTCAGATCCAGCGCCTCGAGCATCAGGCCGCCGGAGTGCGGCTCGTAGAAGCGGCGAAGCAACTCGAGATCTTCGATTTCGCTTTGCTCCAGCTCCCAACCGTCGGGCAGTGCGAATCCGTCGACCGGGTGCTGCCGGTAGTGGCAGTAGGCAAAGCAGTCGATGGAGCTTCCCTGGGTATTGTCGATGTTCTGGGTGATCCGACCGAAGACCCGGCTCGGAAACTTGTTGTCCGGCCGGAAATAGCACAGCAGGTAGTCCATGTGAAGGCAATGAAAGCGGTGGCATTCGTAGGTGAAATGACCGATCCGGTTCAGCACCTCCAGGCCGGCGCGGGTCGAAGCCGAAGTATTGCCGGCGTGGTGGTGAATGAGCCAGGCGCTGGTGAAAAAGCGCACCATGGCGATGTGCCCCAGTATTCGGGCACCGTCCTGGTAGGTGAAGTGTCTCGCGATGGTCGACGCTTGGTTGTAGAGCCGCTCGTAGATCTGCTTGATCTTGTCCTTGTTGGTCTGGATAAACGCATATTTTTCGGGATAGATGAAGCCGGATTCGAAGAAGAAATCCCAGAGGGCGTCCAGATCGACGCGGTTGCAGATGTAGCAGTGGCGGTTGCCGACGTTGTTCAGCAACGCCAGCAGTTTTGTGTGGTCTTCGATGCCGATGTCGAGAAACGCCAAACCGCAGCGAAAGTTCTTCTCCCCCGTCTCGCTGCCGGCCTGGAGCCTATAGACCACCTGGGCCTTGCAGGTGAGTTGGAAAGTGTTGGCGAAGTTGAGCTCGGCCGACGGGAGAATCAGACCGGGGAGGAGCATCGATTCGGTCGGGTCCTCATCCACCGAGAATCCCGACCCGGACAGGTCGACCACCTCCCGTTGGATGAGCGTGCCGGTGAACGGATGGCGGAAGACCAGATAGGGCGTCGGCACTAGCCGGTGCCGCTCGCTGCGAAACTCTTTGGTGCCGAAACGTCGAAGCCGGTCTTCGGTCGGCTCCAGGGTGAAGGTGCCCCGTCCGGCTTTGCTGTTGTGCTCGGCGATCCGGCATTCGCTGGTATAGAGAATGCTGCCGTCTCTTCCGAAGATGATTTGGACCGGGTTTTCCAGGTTGATCCACCCAAAGGTTTGTGGGGGGCGGACTTCCAGGGAAATCCGGAAGCGACGGGCGTCAAAGCTGATCAGTTTGCCTGAAAAATGAACGCTGTGCTGGATGAGCTGGGCACTGATGCCCTTGCAGCGGTGCTGGGTTTTTTTCTGTATCGCGGTTTCTTGCGCGGTCTCGGGCAGGCGAAGCCTCAGACCTGTCTCGTCGATGAAACTCTCTTCGGGAGAAAACTCGATTCTGCGATGTCCCACGTCGATGCTGATCTGCTTCAGGGCGAAGACGTCCAGGTGCGGAAGGACGGCCTCGGGATCTTCCCAAAGACACTCAAGGTGCTCACCGTTGCAGGGCTGGGGTTTGACGGAGACGGAGAAGTCACGCTGCAAAGAGCCGTTTGAAAAGTGCGCGGTGATCGGCCGGTCCTGGAAGTTGATGAAATTCAACCGGTTGACGAGATGCTTGCGGCTGATCGATTTTCGATCTTTGGGGGGGTCCAACCCCTCGATCGGGATGACCTTGTACGATTTTGTCGCCTCGCCCATATCCCCGACCTCGACCCTTCCCTCGGGATTTTTCGTTTTCGCCAGCCGCCGGCGAGAGAAAGAATCGGTTTTTCGGTTAATTTCAGTAGATAGTGGTTAGCACAGTTCAGTTGTCGTGACAACTGAATCGATTCGCCGCATTTTGCGATCCGGTCCGGCCGACCCCGCCTCTTGCCTGTTTCGCAATACCCGTGCCTGTTGGAACCTTGGCCGAAAAATGGCTTCTGAACGATCCCTTTCTTCCAGAACTGCTTGATATAAATTGTGATTTCGCGAAATTTGAAACGAAGCGGATCCAGGCTGTCTACCGCTTCCATCGGAGATCTGCACAGCGTTCTGTGCACCGATGCACTGAAAACTGTGCAGCTTGCCGCCGTGACGATTTTTCTTGCCCCGGTTTTTCACCTTCTCCATCGGCACGGGGTTTTCGCCGACCGGTATTCAAACCATAGCCCCGTGACAACAAAAATTCGGGAAAGAAAAGAAAAAGAAAAGAAGCGCCGGCGCCCTGCGGGCGCTTTTTCCGGCATCGTCTCTTGGGAAGCGAGCAAGAACATGCTCGACGACCGCAAGGACTTTCTCAAGCCGCCGCTCAGGTGGGGCCTCGAAATGGTTCGGCGCGCAAGCTGCGCCGAACCGACCGCGTCTGCCGGTTGATGCTTTCCGGGGCGGAAACGGCAGAAGCGGCAGGCCCGACCGTCGGTTCCCCTCCCGGCTTCCGTGCAGGTTCGGTTCGGCCCGGGTCCATGAAAAACAGGGCCCCGGGAAGCGCCTTCGGGCCCTCGGAATGCCAGATTTCCTTCAGCCCGGCACCGAGCTGCCCCTTCTCCGGCCAAGAATCCAGATACAAGAGATAGCCGATGCCGATGGCGCGAAGGGCCGCCGGGGAGACGTTCCAAGGCAGGGGCACGACCCGCCTGCGCCACTGCAGCAGCAGGGGATAGGCCCGCTCCGGGTGGTCGGCAAACACGCCCACCGGATGGTCCGGTTCGATCAGTTCTGCCAGCCGTTGAATTCGGTCGTCGCCGAAAAGGGCTTTGCATTCGGCAAGCTGAAATTGCTTCTGTTCAAGCCGCGTCCAGATGCTCTGGCGGGCCCGCTGCAATACCGGTTGCGATGTGAGGAGGGGGTCTCCGGGGTAAAGGGATTCGATCCAGCCCGCGTAGCCGATCAGCGGTTTTGCCGCGTTCATCGATGCCGCATAGACCAGAAGACCGAGACTCATCGCCTGAAGCAGGTGCATGCCGATTTTCGTCAGCCGCCACGGTGGCAGAAAAAACGCCACGCAAAACCCCCCGCATGCAAAAAAAACCGTGAAGTATCCGGCATTGCCCGCCTGCCAGGCCGGCACCAGCGCCACCAGGTAGCCGTATACCGCCAGGGCCAGGGCCACGGCCTTGATTCTCCGGGGGCCGCGGTACACGGCGTAGGCGATGGCCGGCGCCACCAGGAGAAAGCCGAACGGACCGAACCAGGAGAGCGCCTCGTCCGGTAACCACCGGATGACGAACGGGTCGGTCGCCCCGGCTTTCCCGAGAAAGGGGGCGACCGCCCAATGATAGATGCCTCCGAGAAGATGAATCGGGCTGAGGCCGAACATCCAGCGCCCCAGTTGCTCCACCGGAAGGGTCAGGTGGATCGATTCCAGACCGTATCGGATCATGTTGGCCAATGCGCCGGTGATCCCGCCGGGGTTGGGAGCCGGTCCCGTCGATGCCAGGGCTGTGCCTTCGGGACCCGCCCGGGCGATCACCAGCCAAAGTTGGGAAAGCAGCAGCGCCGGCAAGAGAGCCGACAGGGTCAGAAGCCGGTTTTCGACCAGAAGGCGCCGCCAGATCCGGCCGCCGTGACGGCGGTAGAGCAGGAGCGCAGACAAAGCGCCGAGAACCAGAAAAACGGCCAGACTCATCTGCCTACCGGAGATCGAAAAAAACAGGAACAGGAGCAGCAGATGCAGATCGATCGTATTGGGATGCTCGATGAGGCGGTACAGCGAGACGATGACCAGCAGCGCTGCGGCCGTGGCCATCAGCTCGACTCCCGGACCGGAGGCCTGGACCACGAGGCGGGGCAGGCTCATCACCACCAGTGCGGCCGTCAGCGCCGTGGGGGGCCATGCGTACCGCCGGGCCAGGGCATAGGTGGAGAAACCGATCGACAGGTAAGCGACGAATCCGAGAAGCCCCAGTCCCCGGTCGGTTCCCCCCCGCAGCAGCAGGTGAAAGAGGATCGAATGATTGACGGCCCCGCCCAATGGGTTGATGCCGGGGCCGGCGCTGGGCGGCGGCGGAAAGAAGGTGCCGGCGTTCTCCAGATAGGCAATGGGGGCCAGATCGCTCCAACTCGTGGCCCCCGGAGGAATCGCAAGTGCTTGGAGCAGAAGATACGACAGTGCGAATGCGGAGGCCACCGCAAGAAAAGGGTGGTCAGAAATCCCCGATCGAAGGACGGACGCCAGCGGAGGAAGACTTCGGCGGTATTTGCGGATTGCCGCCGCAGCGGCGGCAAGGGCGGCCAGCTCCACAGGGATCGAGGCCGCGGGAAGTCCTACGATAAATACGGCCTGAAAGACGGCGGAGAGAAATGCCGGTGGAAGCAAAAGAGCGCACGCTGCAGCTTCGGCAGTCGTTCGATCCCCCCTTTTCAGCATCCCGTAGGCGGCCAGGGAGAAAACGGCCAGTTCGCCGAAGGCCGCGGCTACGGCCAGCAATTCTGTCATGGGCCCCTGGGGTACCAGCATGGTCATGGTCTACGGCAGCCGGAGGCTGGGCAGCACTGCGCCCTGTCGGTGGCCGGCACCGGGCGCAGCCTTTCTATCCTTCTCCGGCCCGCTTTGCTTTTTCTTTCTCTTTCAGGTGGTCGACGATCTCCTGCATGAAATCGCGCATCTCCACCGCCAGGCGCAGGCATTCCTCGCAGAAGACCTTGCGGCGCATCTTCCCGTGCTCTTCCACCTGATGCTGATACCAGGGGATGTAGGGAGACCCTTTGCAGAACTTCTTTCCCGTGTATTCGGCAATGGGGCAGCCGATGCAGACCAGCACGTAAAACAGCCGGCAAGGCGGGCAGTCGAGCACCCCTCCGTCTGCGCTCTTTCCGGCGATGATCCGCTCCCATTTTCGCACGGAGGCTTCCATGATCTTGATCTTGTTCACCCTGCGCCTCCTTATGCGGCCAGTGTTTTCCAGAACCGCTGTTGGACCTGCACGCAGCGGGTCATGATGTGACGAAGCTTCTTCTGGCTTGCGGCGTCCGTCACGGTCTTCGGATCGGTGAAGGTCCGCCCGCAAAGCTCGTCCAACACCGCCCGCACCGATTCGGCCAGCACTTTCGGCTCATAGCCGCCTTCCAGAACCAACAACATCTTGCCGGCGCAGCAGTGCTCGGCGATGTTCATCAGACAACGCGTCATGGCCGCAAAGCCGGTCTCGGTCAGGCGCATCCCGCCGAGGGGGTCGTTTCGATGAAGATCGAATCCGGCCGAAACGATCATCAGCTCCGGGCAAAACGAGCGGGCAACCGGAGCCAGGATGCCTTCCATCAGGGCCGCGTACTCCCCGTCCCCATACCCCCGGGGCAGGGGGATATTGACCGTGTAGCCTTCTCCGGGGCCGATTCCGCTTTCGGTAAAATAGCCCGTTTTGGGAAAGTGCGGATACTGGTGGACGGAAAAAAACAGCACGGTCGGATCCCGCTCGAAGAAGTGCTGCGTCCCGTTGCCGTGATGCACATCCCAATCGACGATCAGCACCCGGGGCACCGCCAACCGGCTCCGGGCGTATGCTGCGGCGATGGCCGCATTGTTGAACAGGCAGTAGCCCATGGCCCGGCTTCGTTCGGCGTGATGGCCGGGGGGACGCACCAGGGCAAAAGCGTTTTGCAGCCGGCCGTCGACCACCTGCCGTGTCGCCTCCAGGGCGGCGCCCACCGAAAGGCGCGCGGCCAGGTACGAGCCGGCCGACGCCGGGGTCTCCGGTCCGACCAGGCCGAAATCCCAGCTTTCAGTGGCGGCGATCCGTTCGACATACTCCGGGGCGTGCAGAAGCAGCAGATCGTCGAGTTCGGCCGGGGCAAAGGGTATCGACGGACACCGCTGGTGGATGTTTTCCCGGTCGAGCATGTCGTAGACGGCGGCCAGGCGCCGCGGGTGCTCCGGATGTCCGTCATCGGTGAGGTGATCCAGGCAGCGTGAATCCCGGAAGATTCCGGTGGCACTCATGGACGGCGCCTTTCGTTTGGCGCGTCTTTTTCAACGGACGCATTGGCTACGGGAATGGCCAGCACCGCGCACGGTGCCCGGCGCAGCAGCGCCTCGGTGGTCGAACCCCGCAGGAACTTCTTCACCTTCCCCTGGGGCCTTACGCCGACCACGATCAGGTCGGCATCCCAGCGGCGGGCGTATTCCGGGATCTCTTCTCCCGGATGGCCCTGGAGTACGGCCGTCCCGGTCTTCGCTTCGGTTGTCGCAGCGCTTGCAAAAAGGGCTTGGAGGCGCTTCTGGACCCGGTACTGCAGCTCCTGCTGCACCTCTTCGTAGGGGCCCGTGGTGGGCTCGATGACCGCTTCGTCCAGCGGTGCCTCGATGGCGTGCACCAGGCAGGCTTCGGCGCCGAAGGCCTCGGCCAGGTCGGCGGCCGTCTCCAGAACCCGATGGGATTCTTCGGCAAAGTCGCAGGCGACGGCGATTTTCCGGATTCCTCTCTGGCTGGGAACCTTCGCCCGGTCGGCCCGCACCACCCAAAGGGGGCAGTTCAAAGAGCGCGCCATCCGCTCCACGACCGTGCCCAGCAGCATCCGCTTGAGACCCGAAAGTCCGTAGCTGGCGGCCACCACCAGATCGATGTTGCGGGAGGACACCAGGGGGATGAGATTCTCCACTGAATCGCCGTATGCCAGCAGCGGTTCCCAGTGCACCCGGCGTTCGGCCATCAGGGATTCCAGACGCTGCCGCGTTTGTTCCAAATCGGCGTCGATGCTGCGTCCGGTCACCGAAACCTCCGTGGCGTACAATGCATCCCGGGTGGAGGGAATCGCGTGGAATACCAGCATGCGGGCGGAAAACCAGCGGGACAGCCAGATCCCCCAATCGATGGTGAATCGAAAATACTCGGAAAAGTCGGTGGCGCACAGAATGGTCTTGATCATGGGCAGCCACGGTGGCCGCGTCCCTGTCGGGCCGGTTCCGAACGGAACAAATTTGCGCGGTGATCACTCCAGCCGCAGCAGGGGCCGGCGGGTTCGATTGCGGCCGGAAAGGTCTAAGTACCGGAAAAGCCGTGCAATTGAAGACTTTCCGCGTAGTGTATCCGAAGGCAGAACTGGTGTCAATCCACGGCCGAAAGCGGGGGGCTAAAATAGGCGGGTCAGCTCGTCGGCTTCAAAGGCCGGCCAGGCGACCGGCCCCTGTTCGTCGGCCGCCTCGATTCCCCTTCCGGGGCCCAGCACCTCGCCGACGACCGACGCTTCGATTTCGGCTTCGCGCAGCGCTGAAACCAGCGCATCGGTGCGGCCGGGCCGGCAAGTGATCAGCAGACTTCCCGAGCCGATCAGCCCCATCGGATCGATGCCCACTGCGCGGCAAATCTTCTCGGTCTCGGGAAACACCGGAATCCGATCGATCCGGACCCGGAACCGGTGGCCTCCCGCGGCCGCCAATTCTTCCATGGCGGTGGCAAGGCCCCCTTCGGTCACGTCGTGCATGGCGCTGACCCCTTCTGCCTGCGCCGCGATGCGGGCCTCTTCCAGGATGCTGATGCGAGGCAAGAAGCCGGCCGCCCGGCGGATCGTCGAATCGCCGACGCCCCTGCCCGAGAGCCGGCCGGCAAACTCCCGGGCAATGATGGCGGTTCCCTCCACGGCGATCCGCTTGGTCATCACGATCCGGTCTCCGGGGCGCATGTTGCGCTTGTCGATGATCCGGTGCCGGTCCACCATTCCGCAGAGCATCCCCGTCACCACCGGTCGGGTGACTGCGTCGGTGATTTCGGTGTGTCCCCCGCAGAGGGTGATGCCGAGCCCGGCGCACACCTCGTGCAGCTCGGCCATGACCCCTCGGACCTGGGACGGGGTGGTGCCGGGGGGAAAGAGCAGGGTCGTCAGCAGCCAGCGCGGAACGGCCCCGGCAGTGGCGATGTCGTTGGCATTGACCACCACGGCGTATTGGGCGATGGCCTCGGTGACGAAGGTGATCGGATCGGACTTGAGAACGAGGGCCCGTCCGCCGTCAAGGGCCACCGCGGCCGTGTCCTGCCCCACGCCGGCGGCGACGAGAAGATCGGGGTCCTTTGCCGGAAAATCGGACAGAAACGATTCGAGCAGGTCGTTGGGAAGCTTGCCGCCGTCCATCGGCGTGCCGAGCCGCACGATATCGATGAGCTCCGGCAGCGCCGAGATCCGGAAGTCGGGGTCGGCTTCGGGCTGATCGGGCCGGCCGGCCCATTCGAGCAGCGCGGTGACGGCGCCAGCTCTTCTGCCGGCCTCGATGTCGAAGAAAAAGTCGCCGACCACGAGGACCTGCTCCGGGCCGATGCCCCAGTGCCGTGCCGCATGAAGCACGCCGTCCGGATCCGGCTTCGGGGCAAGACGGGCCTCCCGGGTGATCACCGGATCGAAGTCGGCAAGACCGATGGCGCCGAAGCGCGACATGGCGGTGGTCACCGACTGGAGACTGTTGCGGGTCATGATGCCCACCTTCAAGCCCCTATGCCGGAGCGCTTCAACCAGTTCCTCGGCCGGCTCCGATTTGGCGGCCGCCGCCGCTTCGAAAGCCTCCAGCGAATCGGTGGCCGCCTGCCGCTTCTGCGGGTCGGCCATACCGTCGATGTATTCCAGCACGCCGGTTCCGGAAGGGCAGCCGAGTTCTTCCCGAAGCTGGCGCCAGTCGTGGGCGCCGGGGTGGGTGAGGGTTCCGTCGAAATCGAACAGAACCGCTCGGATGTGAAATGGATGGTCGATCATCGGGCATCCTCGCAAACGCCTCTGGGATTCGGCGCAGTATAGAAAGCGGCGAGATTCGGTGTCAAGCGATGCGGGGCAGGTTGCCCGTGTGGGGTCCAAAGCGCACCGCAGCGCCTTTGAAGCGGTTTGGGCCCGGCCGATGGCCGATCACACCGAACCGCTCTTGATCTTAGCGCTTATCTGCAAACATCCGGTCGCTGCAAGGCCGGCCCACGGGCATCGGCTTTTCGAACTTCTTTTCAAGGGTGCATTATGCCTTGCCAATGGAGGGACGATCAGGGATAATGGCGGCGCTCTTTTTCAGACAGTCGGCCGGTTCGGCCTCAGTCCGGGGGCGGTCCCCGGACATGCGGCTTCGATGAAGGAAGATCCCAAGGGAAAGGAGAGGGTGTTCATGGCGAAAAAAATACTGGTGGCCTTCGATGATTCTGAAAATGCGATCCGCGCCGTTCAATTCGTGACGGAGACGTTTGCAACCCAGCACCGGGTTACGCTCTTCAGCGTCCTGCAGGATACGGCGGCCCTCTGCGATTTGAACAGCCCGGAGCTCACCCCCTATTTCAAACAGCAGCAGCAGAGCTTCTGCACCCTTGAAGAAAAGAAAAAGAGCCTCATCAACGAGGCGATGAAACAGGCGAAGCAGATGCTTCTCGATGCCGGCTTTGCCCGGGAGAATATCTCCATGAAGGTCGAGCCCAAGTCCAGAGGCGTTGCCCGGGACATCGTCGAGGAGGCTCATTCCGGCTATGACGTGGTCGTACTCGGCCGGCGCGGGATCTCGGGCGTGCGCGATTTCTT
>JASFPT010000060.1:0-17395 GCA_050115795.1 Desulfobacterales bacterium | reverse complement strand
CTTTCGGCTTTCTTCCTGCCAGGGCCGCCCAGTCCTCCCAGGCGCGGGTCTCGACGACTTCAAGGCCCTTTTCCCGCATCGGCACCGCCACCGTTTCGATGTTCTCCTCCAGGATGCCCGAGGCGATGAAGACGCCCCCCGGCGACAGCACCCGCTCGACGCCGTCGAGCAGCTCAAGGATCACCGGGGTGAGGATGTTGGCCGCCACCACGTCGAAGGCATCGTCGATCCCCTCGATCAGGTTGCCGGTGGAAATCAAAAAGCGCTCCTCCGGCACCCGGTTTTTCCGGAGGTTTTCCGCCGCCACGGCCACCGCCACCGGGTCTGTATCGACGCCCGTCATCTTTCCGGCTCCGAAGGCGGCCGCAACACACATCAGCACACCGGAGCCGGTGCCGACATCCAGAAACCGGGCGCCGGGGGTCATCCATCGCTCCAGGAGCTGGATGCAGAGGCGGGTGGTGGGGTGGGTGCCGGTGCCGAAGGCCATCCCCGGATCGATCTCGATCACGACGTCTCCGGGGGCAGACCGGTAGGAGCGCCAGCTCGGGCGAATCACGGTGCGGGCCCCGACCCGCTCCGGCTCAAAGTGCGCCTTCCAGGATTCGGCCCAGTCTTCCTCGTCGACGGTGCTGTATTCGACCCGCCAAAGGATGCCGCTTCGCTGTTCCAGCTGCGCCAGGGCCCGCGCCAGGTCGCTGCGGTACCGTTCCGCCCGGTCGTCCCGGACCCAATACCCGGTGACGGCGCACACACCGGCGGGCGGCGGGGCCTTCGGGTCCCAGTCCACGTCGATTTCCCGGTCGGGAACCTCCACGGTCACCCCGGAGAGCCCGAGACCGTGAAAGATCTCGGCAATCAACTCGGCCGCCGCCGCCGGTTCGTCAGCCTCGAAAACGACCCGGGCGGCTTCCCAAATAGTTTCTGCTGTAGACTTTTTGTGCATCATTCCCACCGTCAGCGGTTTCATTTTGACAAAGCCGATGGCTTCAGGCAAAACCGCAGAAAATATAAGAAAAGACGTTACAGACGGCGTCCGGAAAGACCGCCCGCAAAAGGGGCGCCTGTACTGTCGTGCATTGACAACATAGCAAACATACCATAACGGCGTAATGCCGTTTTTAAACGAACCTTCACCGAATCCATCGAGAGAAAACCCGTGGCCGACAAAAGGACTATGCGCCCCTATCTGATGCTGCTGGGCCTGTGCCTGCTCCTCTACCTGCCGGGTCAGTGTTCGATTCCGGCCGTGGACCGGGACGAGGCGCGATTTGTCCAGGCTTCCCGGCAGATGCTCGAAGATGGGGACTTTGTCCGGATCCGCTTCCAGAACGAGCCGCGGCATAAAAAGCCGGTGGGTATCTACTGGTTGCAGGCGGCATCGGTGGCAGCCGCCGGCACGCTGCACACGGATTCGCTGTGGCCGTATCGGCTTCCCTCGGTGGCAGGGGCCGTTCTGGCGGTGATGCTCACGTTTTCTTTCGGCCGACGGTGGTTCGGCGAAACGGATGCCTTTCTGGGCGCCGGGTTTCTGGCCGCATCGGTGCTGCTGGTGGTGGAGGCCCACCTGGCCAAAACCGATGCGGTGCAGCTTGCAGCCGCCTGCGCGGCCCAGGGCGCATTGGGAACGGTGTACCTGGCCCACCGCCGGGGGGATCCGGCCCGCTGGACATCCCCGCTGGCGTTTTGGATCGCCATGGGCATCGGGATCCTGATCAAGGGGCCGGTGCTGCCGATGGTGAGCCTGCTCACCGTCGTCGCCCTGTGCGCGGCCGATCGGCAGGTGCGATGGCTCAAGCGCCTCCGCCCAGCGGCCGGTCTGCTGCTGACGGCCCTGATCGTCACCCCATGGATGATTTCCATCTACCGGGCCACCGGCGGGACCTTTTTCACCGACGCCGTGGGCGGGGACTTGCTGCCCAAGCTGGTCGGGGGCCAGGAGTCCCACGGGGCCCCGCCGGGCACCTACCTGGTGTTGGTGTTTGCCACCTTCTGGCCGGGATCGCTGTTCGTCTGGCCGGCCCTGTCCCGGGGTTTCCCCCTGCGGCAAAAACCAGAAGTCCGCTTTCTGCTGGCCTGGCTCATTCCGACCTGGATCGCCTTCGAACTGATCCCGACCAAACTGCCCCACTACGTGCTGCCGCTTTACCCGGCCCTTGCCCTTCTGGCCGGAAACCTCGTTTCCGATGCCGACAGCGGGACGCTGCTGAAAACAAAACCGGCGCTGGCAAACCGCATCGTCTGGGTGGTCGTCACCCTGGCCCTGGTCGGTTTGATCCTGTCGGTTTCTCCGTTGATGCGGGGAAAGGTGGCGCCGGTATCGCTGATTCCGGCAGCAGCAGGGCTGCTGACCGCGGCGGCCGGCTGGCGCCTTCTCCGCCGCTTTCGTCCCCGTCGGGCCGCCGGGGCGGTTCTGGTGGGGGCGGTGCTCGTCCTGGGGCCGACGTTTTCCGCCGTGTTCCCGAACGTGACCCCCCTGTGGTTGAGCCGGCAGACCGCAAAGACCGTGGAGGCGCTGGCCGGCTCCGGGGCCGTCCCGGTGTCGGCGGCGGCAGGCTACCATGAACCGAGCCTCGTTTTCCATCTGGGGACGCGGACGCTTTTGACCGATGCGGCCGGAGCGGCCGCCTTCCTGGCGCCGGGCGGATGCCGGTTTGCCATCGTCGCCGACAGCGTGCGGGAGACGTTTGTGGAAAATGCCCAAAAAATGCGGCTTCCGGTGGTCGAACGGGCGGCGGTCACGGGGTTCAACTACACCAAGGGTCACTGGGTGACGCTGCACATTTTCACCCGGAAGCCGGATGCCGCCAATTCCGGCACCGGCGGGTCGCCGCCCGGGCAGGCCGGGGCCGGGCCCTCGGATCCTTGCATCGAAACACCGGATATGCGCATCTATGGATTGTCATCATTCCGTTGAGGAGCAGCCATGGCCGAAGAATCCCCCGACGTTTCGATCATCATCCCGGTCAAGGACGAGGCGGAGAACCTGAAGACCCTGGCCGGGGAAATCTCGGCCTCGATGGCGACCCGGCCCTGGTCGTGGGAGGCGGTCTGGATCGACGACGGCTCCACCGACGGCAGCCTCGCGGCGATGGCTGCCCTACACGCCTCAGACCCCCGGCACCGGTATCTCTCCTTTGCCGAAAACCGGGGCCAAAGCGCCGCCCTTTGCGCCGGCTTCGCCGAATGCCGGGGACAGGTGGTGGCCACCATCGACGGCGACGGCCAGAACGATCCGGTCGATCTGCCGGACCTGATCGATGCCGTGTTCGCCGGCCGGGCCGACATGGTCAACGGCTACCGCGCCCGGCGGCGCGACAGTCTGGTGCGAAAAATCTCCTCGAAGGTGGGAAACGGGTTCCGCTCCTGGCTGACCGGAAAAACGGTTCGGGACGTGGGCTGCAGCACCCGGGCCTTTCGGCGCGAGTGCACCGCGAACCTGCCCCGCTTCAACGGCATGCACCGCTTTTTGCCGACGCTCATCGCCATGCAGGGGTACCGGCTCGCCGAGGTGCCGGTCCATCACCGCCCCCGCCGCTTCGGACAGAGCAAGTACAACATCAGCAACCGCCTCTGGGTCGGACTGGCCGACACGCTGGGCGTCATGTGGCTGAAGAAACGGGTCTTTACCTACACCGTCAAAACCCGGTCGTGAATCCGGCCCCGCCGCTGGAATTGGGAGCGTCCGGTTTGATCAATCCATGAAACTGAAAACGATCGAACCGCTAAGGACGCGAAGGACGCCAAGACTTCGTTTTGATTTAAAAAAATATTCTCTTCGCGCACTTGGCGTCTTGCTTGTCCTGAGCCTGTCGAAGGGCGCGACCGAAGGTAGCGGGCGGTTCAATGGGTAAGATAAGGAGAAGTTTTTATGAGCAAAGCTGGGCTCATGACCGGGATTTGAAAGCTTGAACCCGGCCGCAAATCAGGATACTAGCCAACCACGCCTGTGGGAACTTCCTGACCGTCAACGCCATCGCGCTTTTCCGGCTGATCCGGGGAGGACCTGCTCACAATCCTTCTAACGATTTTCCACGGAACGCTACATTTTTATAAAATCCCGCGAGGGAATTTACAGGGGCCCAACCATGGAAAAATTCTGGCTCGTCCTGGGGTTCGCCGCCCAGGCGCTGTTTGCTTCCCGGTTTCTCGTCCAGTGGATCGCCAGCGAGCGGGTCGGCCGCAGCATCATTCCCAACGCGTTCTGGTTTCTGAGCCTCGCCGGCGGCCTGCTGCTGCTCACCTACGCGATCTACCGCAAAGACCCGGTCTTTATCCTCGGCCAGGCCACCGGCGCCTTCATCTACACCCGCAACCTGGTGCTCATCTACCGGGAGCAGGCGCACGCGAAGGGGGCGGAGCCGCCTTCGGAGGGTTGATTGGATGATTCGTTGATTGGTCGAACGGCTAACCGGGCACTGCCAAAACTATCGGAGCCGCTCCAGGGCGCTTTTCCCATTGAACCCGTCAAACAAATGACCATTTGACTTACCGCCGCCGCTGGCGGCGGCGGTACTTCTCCTTGGGCGGATTGAAATACCCGAACCGCAGGTCGGGAAACCGGCGGCGGATCTGGTCGAGCAACCGCCGCATGCCGATCGGGGGGCCCAGGGGGGCGGCGGCGGCCATGGCGTCCACGTAGCGCAGGGGATCGTAGTTGAGGTTGCGCCACTGGATCATGCCGATCCGGTGATCGGAAAGAAACCCCGCGAGGGCGTCGGCCTCTTCCGGGGCGTCGGTGACGCCGGCCATGTTCAGCAGGTTGATCGAGACGAACACCCCCTTTGACAGCGCCAGGTCGATGCTGGCCAGCACGTCGCCGAAGCGATAGCCGACGGGCCGGAAATAGGCCGTGTAGAGGGGTTCCCGCACGCTGTTCAGACTCACCCGGAGGCTGTCGAGGCCCGCATCGATGATCTTTTCCAGCAGGTCCGGACGGCTCGCGTTGGTGTTCAGGTTGATCGTCCCCCTGCCGGTGGCGGCCCGGATGCGCCGGACGGCCGGCGCAATCACCTCGGCGGCCAGCAGCGGATCCCCCTCGCACCCCTGACCGAAACTGACCACGGCCTTTTTCACCCGCCCGATGTGCATCAGCGCCACCTCGGCGATCTCCTCGGCAGTCGGCGTAAACTCGATCCGGTTCTGGCTGCAGGAAAGACCGCTCCGGGTCTGCAGCGAGAGGCAGCCCAGGCACCGGGCGTTGCAGTGCCGCGCGCTGGGAAGCGGCGCTTCGTAACGGCCGAGAAAAAAATTCTTCCCCGCCGGGCACCCGTAGGTCAGGGCGCAGGTCTCCAGGTGCGCCCGGAGCCGGTTTTGGGGCAGCTTCTCCCGCATCCGGGCAACGCCGGCCGCCACGGCTTCGGCCGGCATCTTCCGAAGATCCTGGCGGGGTTCGAAGTCGACCCGCACCGCCGCCGATCGGAACCGGCCCTTTGCCCACCCCACCGCACCGTAGGAAAACAGGGGAAGCGTTTTTGCCCCTTGCCCCTCCTGGTAGGCGCACACCTGGGTGACCACGTATCCGGGGGAGTTGAACACCGCCACCGGAAAGATCGGTTCCCCCGGTTCGTAGGGGTTGTCCGGAACCGCCTCCATGGCCCGGAGGGTCCGGTTGTAGAGCACCGGCACGCGGTCCGGGAGCATCATCAACTCCGAGCCGAAGGGCATCGCAACGGTCCGGTCCAGCGACAGGGGCACCAGAACCGGCCCGCCCATGCCCGCAGCCGCATAGCCGGGAAGCTCGAAGATCTCCCCGGCCGC
This sequence comes from Desulfobacterales bacterium, assembly GCA_050115795.1. Classification (GTDB taxonomy): domain Bacteria; phylum Desulfobacterota; class Desulfobacteria; order Desulfobacterales; family CAFBRK01; genus JAIPEL01. The sequence continues at coordinate 11,635 of JASFPT010000060.1, read as the reverse complement.
GTCGGCCACCAGGGCGTTGATCGGGGGCAGATGCGATTCGATACCGTTTTTTTCAGATTTCATGGCGGATCATTCGCTGTCCGATTGAAAAATGGCGCGCGGGCGCGTCCCTGGCGCCGTCCTCACGTCAGCTCGGTTGCAAGCCGTTCCAAAGCCCCCTTCGTCGCCTGCCTGCCGCGCCGATTTGTTTCCGTCGGCTTGCACCACGGCCTCGGATTCATCACCCAACGCCCGGGTCCGAATCCATCATTGCACCAAAAAATCCTCGAGCTCCTCCCAGCGGCGATAGGCGGCGGCGATGCGCGCTTCGATCTCCTTGAGCCGATTTTGCTGCCCAACGATCTGCTGCCGGCCCTTTTTGTAAAACGACGGGTCGGCCATGGCAGCGTGAAGGGCGCTCTGTTCGGTTTCCAGGGCTTCGATCACCGCCGGCAGCCCCTTTCGTTCCCGCTCCTGGGCAAAGGTCAGCTTTCTGGCCCGGGCGGGCGCCGGCGCCCGTCGCGCCGGCGATTGTTTCGATTCGCCCGGCTCCGGTGGGGCCGGCGGGGGCCGCTGCAGCAACCAGTCGTCGTATCCACCGGCGTATTCGGTCACCCGTCCTCCGCCTTCGAACACCAGCGTGTGGGTCACCACATGATTGAGAAACGCCCGGTCGTGGCTGACCATGAGGAGTGTGCCGTCGAACGACAGCAGCAGTTCCTCCAGCAATTCAAGCGTCTCGGCGTCCAGGTCGTTGGTCGGTTCGTCCAGCACGAGCAGATTTGCCGGCCGGGTAAAGAGCCTGGCGAGCATCAGGCGGTTGCGCTCCCCGCCCGAAAGGACGCGCACCGGGCTGCGGCAGCGCTCGGGTGAAAAAAGGAAGTCCTGCAGGTACCCGATCACGTGCCGCCTGCGGCCGTTGAACACGACAAAATCATTGTCCGCCGAAATGTTCTGCGCCACCGTTTTCTGCTCTTCGAGCTGGGTTCGAAGCTGGTCGAAATAGGCCGTCTGAAGGTGCGTGCCATGGCGCACCGTGCCACCATCCGGGGCAAGGCTGCCCAGCAGCAGCCGGATCAGGGTGGTCTTGCCGGCGCCGTTGGGGCCGATGATGCCGATCTTGTCGCCGCGCAGCACGGTCGTGGAAAAATCGCGCACGATCGGCGATTCATTGTAGCCGTAGGTCAACCCTTCGGCCCGGATGACCAGGTTGCCGCTGCGCTCGGCATCCTGCAGTGCCAGGCGCGCCCGGCCGACCTTGGCCCGGCGCAGGCGAACGGCCTCGCGCATCTTTTTCAGGGCGTGCACCCTGCCCTCGTTACGGGTGCGCCTGGCCTTGATGCCCTGCCGGATCCAGGCCTCCTCCTGGGACAGCTTCTTGTCGAAATTACGCTGCTGCCGCGCTTCGATCTCCCCTTCCGCCTCCCGGCGCTGCAGGTAGGTTTTGTAGTCGCAGGCATACGACACCAGCCGGCCGCGATCCAGTTCCATGATCCGCGTGGCGACCCGGTCCAGAAAAACCCGGTCGTGGGTGACAAACAGGAGGCTTTTCACATGGCGCAGGAGGAATTCTTCCATCCAGACAATGCTGTCGATGTCCAGATGGTTGGTCGGTTCGTCCAGCAGCAGCAGGTCAGGAGCAAGGGCCAGGGCGCGGGCGAACATCGTCCGGCGCTTTAACCCCGCCGACAGGTCAGCGAAAGGGGCGTTCGGATCGAGGCCGGTTCGGGAAAGGATGCTCTCGATCTGTTGCTGAAGCCGCCATCCGCCGTCCGTGTCGAACGGGTGCTGCAAGTGCCCGCCCGCTTTGCCCGGCCCCCGGTCAGGGGGCATCGGCAGACCGCGACCGGGGCCGTGGTCCCCGTCCGGTGTCCGTCCGGCGTCGATCAGACCGCGAGCCACCACTTCGAGCACGGACCCCGCACATCCGGCCGGCGCTTCCTGTTCCAGGGCCGCCACCCGGATCCCCGGACGGCGGACGATCTCCCCGCCGTCGGGCTCCAGTTCGCCGTTCAACAATTTCAGCAGCGTCGATTTTCCCGCGCCGTTTCGCCCCAGAAGTCCGACCCGCTCCCCTTTTTCGATGGAAAACTGTATTCCGTCGAGCAGGGCGGGCTCCTCGAACCCCCATCGGACATCATGCACGCTGATCAATGCCATCTGTTGATTTCCCGCTGCCGGTTGCCTGCCGGACACTCGCGCTGCAGATTCACCGCACGGATCATGACAGACACCAGGAATCGGAGGGGCACTGCGAAAAATGCGGGAGAGCCGAAAGCGAACCCTGCTGAATCATGGAAAATCGCCTGTTACAGCACCTTGATCATCAGCGGTATGGCCACGGCGGTGCCGAACATGCTGCCCAGGTTGGTGAAGACGACCACCAGCAGAATCCGGGTGACCTTGTTTTTCCAGAAGCCCTTGAGGGAGGCGATGTCCTCGGAGAGGGTTTCAAAATCGCGCACGCGCGGCTTGCGGGAAAGGGCTTCGACCAGGCCCGACACCCAGCCGGCGGCGATCATCGGATTCAGGGAGGTCAGCGGCGCCGCCACCACCGAGGACAGAACCGTCAGGGGGTGGGCCAGCGCCGCAACTGCGCCGATACCGGCCAGAACCCCGTTGGCCAGGATCCACCAGCCGAGCATGTTCGTCCCGGCATGGGCCCCGCCGCGGGCAAAACCGTAGCCGATCAGGACGAGAATCAGCGCCGGCAGGATCCATTTGAAGGCCTTGAAAACCGCCGACCGGGGGGGGATCGCCTCCAGGGCCGAAAGGTCGATTTCGCTGCCCCAGTGCCGCCGGATGCCGGCCAGGTGCCCTGCGCCGACCACCGCCACCACCTTCTCGCCGGGGGCGGTGCGGATTTTCTCGGCCAGGTACCGGTCCCGCTCGTCGATCAGAATCGTCTTGAGTTCCGGCAGGGATCGCCCCACTTCGGCCAGCACCGATGCCAGGATGTCCTCCTGCTTGAGCCGCTCGATGTCCTCTTCGCTGATCTCGTCCACCTCGCCGAAAGAAAAGATCAGCTGCATCAGGAGCTTGACCTTGCCCCACAGCCCCAGGGCCCGCCAGGTCCGGGTCAGGGTGACCCGGATGTCCCGGTCCGCCAGGTGAACGCCGGCACCGATTTGCTCTGCGGCCTCCATGGCGGCGATCATCTCCTGCCCCGGCTGAATGTCGAACTTCTTGGCAAGTCGGCGCTGGAAAGAGGCAAGCAGCAGGTTCATGAACAGGAGGGTCGCTTTCCGCTGGCGGATCACTTTCACGATGTCGGTGTCCAGCCAGGTCTCCTTCTGGCGGAGGGCCTGGTGCCGGGACGGGCAAAGCTCGACACAGACGGTGTCGGGCCGCTCCGCAGAGATCACCTCCTTGACCCGCTCCACGCTCTCTTTGGAAACATGGGCCGTTCCGACCAGAACGACCTCCTTGCCCGAAAAAGAGAGCCGGTGCACCATGTTGCTGTTGTCGGACATCACAAATCCGCTGCGCGAATGGATAAAAAGGCGGCGCCGCCGCCCAGGGAAACGGAATAAACAAAGTACTTTAAGTATTTCAGGAGTTGTGTCAATGCAAGGATATTCGACTCAACGGGCGCAAAGCGGATCGGTGCTGTCGGCAATCCTTGCAAAGGAGCGCTTCATGCTTGAAAATTCCCAAGTGGAACACCGGGATTTGATGGTCGAAGAAGAACCCTACTATCTGGCAACGGCAGACGAGGTGCGCCTCTTTGAGGCCGCCTACGACGCCCGGCTGCCGGTGATGCTCAAGGGCCCCACCGGGTGCGGCAAGACCCGGTTCGTGCAGCACATGGCCTGGCGGCTGAAGCGACCGCTGATCACCGTATCCTGCCATGAAGATCTGTTCGCCTCCGACCTGATCGGACGGTACCTGCTCAAGGCGGACGAAACGGTCTGGGTCGACGGACCGCTGACCCGCGCGGTTCGAATCGGCGCCTTCTGCTACCTGGACGAGATCGTCGAAGCCCGCAAGGACACCACCGTGGTGATTCACCCCCTGACCGACGACCGTCGCACCCTGCCGGTGGACAAGAAGGGGGAAAGTCTAGCCGCCCATCCCGATTTTTTCCTGGTGATCTCCTACAACCCGGGATACCAGTCGGTCCTCAAGGACCTGAAACAGAGCACCCGGCAGCGCTTCGTCGCCATCGATTTCGACTACCCCGATGCGGACCGGGAAGCCGAGATCGTCGCCCACGAAGGCGGCATCGATCCGGACACGGCCGGCCGCCTGGTGACATTGGCTCGGAAAATCAGAACCATACGGGAGCAGGGGCTCACCGAGGGCGCCAGCACGCGGCTGCTGATCTATGCGGCCCAGATGATCCGGCGGGGCGTCGAACCGATGTCCGCCTGCCGCGCTGCGATCTGCCTGCCGCTGACCGACGACACCCGCCTGCAGGAAACCCTCTCCGAACTGGTCGAGGACCTGTTCTGATCCATCGCTGGTGCGAATGATGAAGTTTCGCGTTCCGCGAAACATGGGGAAAAACAAAAAGCGATGATCCACAAGGGGCCAGTTCGGCAAAACCGGAGGACGACGGGTGTCGGATCGGATGCCGGCCAACTGTTGGAGCCTTGTAGGCGAGTTTTGGCCGGCAGTGGAGCCGATGCCTGTCGGCCGGACATGTATCTGCACCGAAAGCTTGTACAAACGCGCATTTGCAGACTGCCGAAGGAATGACCCCTGACCTCGATCCAATTTTGTTGCTCGACGCAGCCGACCCGGAACTGGCCGGACAAGTCCGCGCCGCCCTCGATTCGACCGGAAAAAAGATAGATCCCGGGCGCCTGGAGGCGATCGCCGCCGACACCGTCGAGGCGCTGTCCCTCGAACCCTCCTTCGGGCGCGCCGTGGGGTCCGGCCTTGCGGCCCTTGCCGCCGACACGCCGGATACCCTCTGGAAGCGCTACCGCACGCTGATCCGCGAGGCCGCCGGCCGCGGCGCCACCTTCGGCCGCCACATCGCCGAGTCCCTGGTCCCGGTGATTCGGTCCGGGGAACCGGCGCTGACAGACCGCTTCATGGCGACCGTCCAGGTTCTGGCCGCCAAGGGCACCTACACCTTTCCCCGCACCTTCGAAGCGCTGATGCGGCTTCTGGATGCCGGAGACATCGAATCGGCGGCCGCGTTTCTGGCGCTTCTTTCAACGGCCTTTTCCGACGAGATCTCCTACAACCGCAGCCAGCAGATGACCGTTGCACTGTCCCGGGGGGTGCTGTCGCTCTCCCGGGCCCGAAGGTCCTGGCAGATCCGGCGCCTCACCGACCTGTGCCGGACCGACACGGGCCTGATCGAACCCTTTTTCGAGGGAATCGTCAAAGGGCTGGACCTTCTTTCCGAAAGGGCCCTGGCGGAATTCTCGCAAAAGGGGCTTGCTCTTTTCAGCGAGCACCCGGACCGGGGACGGCGGTTTTTCTCCCTGGAATCGAAGCTCGGGGCAGACGCCTGCGCCGAGCTGCAGGTGACCGTGGCGCTGGCCCAGGTGCGGGAGGGACTCCACCGGTATCTGCGGGCCCGCACCGGGCTTCCCCTGGCGGTCCGGCCGGTGTCGTCCCTGCCGGCAGTGTTTCGGGAGGGGCCGTCCGACGCGGTCACGGTCTTTTCCGACAGCCGCACCATCTACCTGCCGGAGACCGTCCGGGCCTATTCCCGGCGTTCGGAGAACATCCGGCTATACAAGCTCCTGGTCCGACTGGAGGCCTGTCTTCACGAGTTCGGCACCCACGACTTCGACCTGGAAAAGGCCCTGGAACGAATCGGTTCCGACCCCGGCACACCGATGGACGGTGCAGCCCCGGCCTCGGACCTGGAGCGGTTCTGCAGCCGGTTCCAGGTGCCGTCGCTGGCCATGGATCTGTTTTTCATCCTCGAACAGGGAAGGATCCGGGCTTGTCTGGCCGATCGGTACCCCGGCCTTCTGCGGAAGGTCCGCCCGTCCCTGGAAGCGTCTTTCGAACAGGGCCGGCAGGGCCCTCCATCGGTGCTCACCCGCCTCTATGCCCGCCTCGTCCTGGGCCGGGGCCCCGGGAAAGACCCAGCGGGGCAGGCTGTCTCCGGCTGGGCAGCGCTTTTTGATCAGGCATCGGCCGCCGCGCCGGTTGTAGAGACCGCCGCAGTGGTAACCGACCGGATCTACCCGGAGGTCGCTCGGTGGATGCTCGCAGAAGGAGAAGACGAAAAGGCCTACCGGTCGTTTGTCTTTCCCTTCGGCCAGCGGCTCCGGTCGGATCTTTTCCGGGCCAGCGAACGGGCGGCAAACCGGACGGCGGGAGAGATCAAGACCGCCGTGGAAAAGCAGGGCCGCTACCGGATCTACCGGGCCGATCTGGTCCGGATGCTCCGGGAGCGCCACGAGCCGCTGACCGCGGACGCCCTGGAAAAGATCGCCATCCCCCGCCCGGGAGGCGGCGTCAACGGGACCGAGGTCGATCTGAGCGATCTCGATCTGGGCCCCTGGCTGACCGCTCCGGAAGGGGTGGATGCGACAGTCGAAGACACCGGAGGGCCGGTCTTCTGGTACCGGGAATGGGACAGCCGAATGGACGATTATCTGCAGTGCCACGTTCGGGTCCGGGAGCGAGGAACCGACGAAGACAGCGGCGAATTTTATGCCCGGACCCTGAAACAGCGCCGGCATCTGGTGGGGCGGATCCGGACCGCCTTCGAGATGCTCAAGCCCGAAGGGCTCAAGATCCTGCGCCAGTGGATCGAAGGAGACGCGTTCGACCACCGCGCCCTGATCGATTTTGCCGTGGACCGAAGGGCCGGCCGAACCCCCTCCGAGCGGCTCTACATCAAGCGCCTGAAGCAGGAGCGGGACATCGGCGTTCTTCTGCTGGTCGACCTTTCCCGCTCCACGGCAAACCGGGTGGCCGGTTCCACCGCCTCCGTGCTGGACGTGGAAAAGGAGGCCCTGGTCCTGTTCTGCGAGGCCCTGAGCATTGTCGGCGACACCTTCGCCGTGGCCGGATTTTCCGGTACCGGCCGGCTCGGCGTCGACTACTATCCGATCAAAGCGTTTGACCAGGAGACCACCGAGGAGGTCCGCGCAAGGATCGGGGCCCTGACCCCCATGCGCAGCACCCGGATGGGAGCGGCGATCCGGCACGCCACAGCGCAACTGGAGGCGCTGGATTGCCGGGTTAAATTGCTGCTCATCATCGGAGACGGCTTTCCCAACGACGCGGACTACAAGCAGGGCTATGCCATCGGCGACACCCGAAAGGCGATTTCAGAGGCCCGGGCAAAACAGATCCATGTCCGGGCCATCACCGTGAACCTGCCGGCGGATCCAAAGCTTGACGAGCTCTATGGAAACGTTCACCATAACGTGATTTCCGACGTTCGGGAGCTGCCCGACCGACTCCTGAGAATTTACAGCGCCCTTACCCGGTGCTAATTTAGTTGATTGGTTGATTGGTGGACTGGTCAAGTGGGAAGCGACCCGCCGCCGTCATACAATTGCTTGCGCTGCAAAGGACAGAAACGGCATCCGCACCAATCCATTGGCCCTTCGCCGAATCAACCATTAAACCACTTGACCAATCAACCGTTTGGCCATGATCATCCACGATGACATATTCGCCTGGGAGGGATGGGGCGGGAAGCTGCGTCTGGGAAGCGGCCGGTGCCGTCTGCGGATTTTCGACCTTCGAAAGAAAGAGGGGGAAAAGCTCTCCCACCTGCGTCCGATCATCGTGGTCGTCTCGGATGTACCGGACAGTCCGATGTCGATCCGGAGCTGCTCGGGGCACATCGCCACCTCCGTGACGCGGCAATTCGCCATCGACCCGGCCCGGATGATCTTCCTGGAGTATTACCAGCCGAAAACCTATGGGGAAAACGACGAGCACTTCATCCCGGAACGCTTCGAGATCGTCGAATTCACCTGGCACGAGGGAAGGGCCTTCAACCCGAAGTACCGTTCCTTGAACCCCCCCCTGAAAGACGCCATCCTGCCGCTGCTGCAAGAAACGGACGAAAGAAGCCGTTCGCCAGTCTAGTCCGTTGCCAGTTTGGCCAGCTATGGGATTGTTACAATTTCATCCCGCTTGACCTGCCAGGGAGTAACCGGCGAAACGGTCCTACCGGCAGATATGGCTTCGCACATCGCCCTTGAGCCACTGTTCGACGAATTGGACGGTCACCGGGTGAACCGTTTCGACGCCGGCGTCTTTCAGCCGACGGGCCGATTCGGCCACCGCGTCGGCATCGCCCAACAGGGCGTAGATGCTCATCGCCCGCCGGAAAGCGCTGCCGGCTTCCGCAGTCCTGCCCACCTCCTGTAGCGCCGATCCCAGCAGGAGAAGATCGTCTGCGATTTTTCGATAAGCGCCGCTGCTGCGGTCTTCGGCAAGGGCGGCCTGGGCATGATCGACCGCTTCGGCAGGACGGCCGTCTGCCAGAAAAACCCGGCCGAGGGCGAAGTGGACGCCGGAAACCGCATCGGGCTGTTTTTTCACCGCCGCTTTCAACGCCTGGTTCAGCGCTGTCGCGGCCGATTCGAGCACTCCTTGCTGCAGGAGGAGATTGCCCCGGGCCAACAGCCAGAACGCATCCTGTTCGCCCCCGTCCCGGGCTGCGGACAACGATTGCTCCGCTTCGGCGAGCCGGCCCCCTTCGATCAGGGCAGACGCGCGATTGACCAGGGTCCGGAGGCGTCCGCTTTCGTCGGAGATTTCGGTAAAGATATCGGCCGCCGCGTCGTAATAGAGAAGGGACCGCTCCAGGTCCTTCCGGGCCCGGTAGACGTTGCCGATGTTGTTCAGGGCCATGGCAATGCCGCATCGCTCATCGGCCGCCGTGTAGCGCTCGTAAGCCCGGAGCAGCAATTCGAGGGAGCGGTCGTAGCACCCTTCCCGGTAGGATTCGATGCCCTGGGCAAGGGCCTTGTCGGCCGGGACCAGGGGGGCGGGCGGTGCCTGGACCGAGCGTCCGCCGCCGCACCCGAAAAGAAGCACCACCAATAGAGCCACAACGCTGATATTGCGCAAAGATACCCCTCCTTTCCGCAGCAAGCCGGCATCGCTGGATTTTTTGGACCGACATGGTATAGCGACACTTTCGGTCCGCCGTAAAGCTTTATCCGGGTTCAACGGGCATCGTCAAACGGTCCCTTACGGGAGAGACCCCCCCGCAACCCTGCCTTTTGGATCTGAATGCAGGTCGCTTTCGGTAATCGTCGGTTGATTTGACACCAAAACCTGCGGTTTCAGGCGACTTTCCTTGACTCTTTAGCATCAGAATCCTACCTGCAATCCATTGCCGGTCCGGGTGTACCCCGGCAAAACAAAAATTTTGCCCCTGGTAGAAAGGAGGCCGTTCAATGAGGACGAGGCGCTGGTTGTTCGGTGGGTTCGCTGTATTGTTTTGCCTTTTGCTTCTCTCCACTTCGGTGCTGGCCGGAGGGGATCCGTGCAAGGCGGTTTACGGTTCGGGGAAGCGGTTTGCGGTGGCGACCGGAAGCCCGGGAGAACTCGGCCTGCTGAAAGTGCTGGCCGATCAATTCAACAGCCGCCACGGAACGCAGATGTGCTGGATCAAGGCCGGCTCCGGCAAGTCCCTGCAGCTGCTGAAGAACCGCGTTGCAGACGCGATCATGGTCCACGCCCCGGCCGCGGAGAAAAAAGCGGTCGAGGAGGGCTGGGCGATCGGCCGGACGCTGATCGGTTCCAATGAATTTTACATCGTCGGGCCCAGGAACGACCCGGCGGGCATCGCCTCGGCCTCCAGCGCCGCAGATGCCTATGCCAAAATCGCCGATGCCCGGAGCCCGTTTCTGTCCCGGGGGGACAACTCCGGCACCCACAAAAAGGAAATGGCGATCTGGAAGCAGGCCGGCATCGAGCCTTCCGGTTCCTGGTATATCGTCACCAAAGAATTCATGATGGCCACCTTGAAGAGGGCCAACCAGATCAACGGGTATTTCATGACGGACAGCAGCACCTGGGTGGCCGGCAAAAAGGACTTGGGCAACCTGGCGGTGCTGTTCCGCGGCGACCCCTTCCTGGTCAACACGTATCACGGACTTTGCCAGCCGCCCGGGGCAACCACCGCCCAGCCGTATGCGGAAGCCTTCATCCGCTTTCTCGGGTCGGAAGAGGGGCAGTCGATCCTCCGGCAGTACGGCGTCGACCGCTTCGGCGAATCGATGTACAATGACGCCGAATACGCCCGCCAATACGAACACTGAACCGGAAGGGGCGAATAGCCCATGCGCATCTACCTGGGCATCGACGACACCGACACCGCATCCTCTGCCATCGGCACCGGCAAGCTCGCCCGGCGCTTCGCCGGGCGGCTGAACGCCGGCAGCCGGTTGATCGGGGTGGTGCGCCAGCAGCTCCCGGTGCGGGACGACATCCCGTACACCTCCCACAACAGCGCGGCCTGTTTGATCCTGGACTGGCCCGCGGATGCCGCCGTGGAGCATCTCGTGACCACGGCGGTCGAATACCTCGAGGAGCACTTTCAGCCGGGCAGCGATCCGGGACTCTGCATCGCCGCCGCCGACGCACCGGCAATGGCGGCGCTAACCGCATTCGGCTGGCGGTGCGCTTCGGAAAAGGTCTCCCGGAAAGAGGCGATGACCGCGGCCGAGGGCGTGCACCTTTCCGGGCATGGCGGCACCAACGACGGAATTATCGGGGCGGCCGCCGCGGTGGGGCTGACCGCCTCGGGATGGAGCGGACGGTTCATCGAGTGGGGGGACCTTCGCAGTCTGCCCCGGCAGATTTCCGTCGCCCAGCTTCAGCAGCGATCGATCACCGTCATGTCGGTGGACCGGGACGCGGCAGTCCCTTCCGCGGGTGACCAGGTCGACACCCGCAACTGGGTCCGACCCCGACTCGTGGCAAACCGGCCGGTTCTATTGGTCAGACCGTGCGGGCCGGGGGTGTGGGAAAACATCGGGGAGAAAAGGGGAAGGAAAAAGAATTAAAAGCGAACGTCCATCGCTGAACGCCCACCGTCGAACGTCGAATGCAGAAAGGGGCGTTGTTCTTTATCCGCCCCCTGAAACAGACCAAACCTTCGTTCCAAAAAGAAACCCCTCCTGCTTTTTCATTCACCATTCCACGTTGGACATTCGATGTTCGACGTTCAACGTTCGTCTTTTCCGTTTTCTTTGCCTTCCATCTTCCGGTAGTGCCGAATGAACCGATCCAGGTTTTCGGCCTGTCCCTGCAGGTATTGGATCCAGATGGCCAGCATCTCCCGGCCCTCGTCGGTCAGATCGTAGACCCGTTTGGCCGGGCCGCTTCCTTCCGTCTTCCAATGGGAGGTCACCAGCCCGTCTTCTTCCAGTTGGCGCAGATGCCGGTAGATCATCCCCGGCGGCGCGTTTCCCTCGACAAATCCGAACTGCTGGATCGTCTGGATCAGTTCATAGCCGTAGGACGGTCGGGTCATGAGGCCCAAAAGGATCGACGGCTGGATGTATCGCTCCTGCTTGCCGATCCGGGGGTCCGATCTTTTCTTGACTTTCCGGCTCATGTCCTTGACATATATCCTTTAAGGATATAGATATCCTTAGCATGCAATCCTGCCGCCGTTGAATGAGGCAGCGCCGACGTGAAAAAATAGCATACCATGCAGTGCCGGGTTCAGCGGTCAACGGTTCGGGGACTGAAGCAA
>JASFPT010000059.1:0-17420 GCA_050115795.1 Desulfobacterales bacterium | reverse complement strand
CCGCAGCCGCTTCAAAGGAGAGGATATGCTGAAAGAACGAAAACTGGGGTCCCAGGGACTGGCGGTTTCCGAGATCGGTCTCGGCTGCATGGGGATGAGCCAGAGCTACGGCCCGGCCGACGAGAAAGAATCGATCGCCGTCATCCACCGGGCCGTCGACCTGGGCTGCACCTTTTTCGACACCGCGGAGATCTACGGTTTTTTCGAAAACGAGAAGCTGGTGGGCCGGGCGCTGAAGGCAAAGCGCGACCGGGTGGTTCTGGCGACCAAATTCGGGTTCCGGATCGAAAACGGCAAACGAACCGGTCTCGACAGTCGTCCCGGCCACATCCGGGAGGCGGTCGAGGGGTCCCTGAAGCGGCTCGGCACCGATTATATCGATCTTCTCTACCAGCACCGGGTCGATCCGGAGGTGCCGATCGAAGAGGTGGCGGCAGCGGTGTCGGACCTGATTGCAGCCGGGAAGGTTCGTTTTTTCGGGCTGTCTGAGGCCGGGGAGGACGTCATCCGCCGGGCCCACCTGGTGCATCCGGTCTCCGTTGTGCAAAGCGAGTATTCCCTGTGGGAGCGGAATCTGGAAGAGGAGATCATTCCCCTGCTGCGGGAGCTGGGCGTCGGCCTGGTGCCCTTCAGCCCCCTGGGAAGGGGGTTTCTGACGGGAACGGCAAGGCGGGCCGAAGATCTCGAAGAGGACGATTTCCGGAAAAGCGACCCCCGGTACATGGGGGCCAACTTCGACACCAATCTGAAGGCGGCCGAAGCCGTCGTCGAATTCGCCCGGCAAAAGGGGGTCACCGCCGCGCAGCTGGCACTCGCATGGATTCTTCACAAGGGGTCCGACATCGTCCCGATTCCGGGGACCAAGCGCAGGAAGTATCTGGAAGAAAACCTCGCCGCAGCCCAAATCGAGCTGAGCCCCGCCGAGGTCGGCCAGCTCGACGCGCTGCTTCCCCCGGGGTCGACCGCCGGGCCGCGGTATACGCCGGAGATGATGGCGCTGGTGAACCGGTAGGGTGGGGAAGGGGTATGAACCTGTTTGCATACGGCACGTTGATGGACCCGGAGATCATGCACCGGGTTTCCGGTTTTCAGCGCCGGTCTTCAAGGGCGGTCCTTTTCGGCTATGTCCGCAAGGCGCTGCGGGGGGAGGTCTACCCTGCCATCGCCCCCCGGAAGGGCGCCTCGGTGGAAGGCATTCTGTATTTCGAACTTCCGCCGGAGGCGGTCGCACGGATAGACCGGTTCGAGGGGTCCCTCTACAACAGGACCGAGGTCGTCGCGGTGATAGACGGAAGCAAACGCGAGGCGGTTGCAGCCCTGGCCTATGTGATCGCCGGTGAGCATCTGGACCGGCTGTCCGACCGCGACTGGAGCTTCAAGCGGTTTCTCGAGACCGGCAAGGGCCGGTTTCAGAGCAGCTACGAAGGGTATGGGAAGCTGGAATAGGGCACGGCGCCTGGGACCTAGGGAAAAATCCCCATAAATCCCCCTTTTCCTGAGGGGGACTTTTGCGATTCTCCTCCGATATCGGGGATAGCTGACCCTTCCCCCCGTTGAAACAGGGGGGGCGGGCGGGATTTAAAACCGGAATTCATCAGAAAACCGATGAAAACAACCGTCTGTGAACTCAAAAACGGCGCGGATAACCTCGAAGCGGAGTGGGAAAGACTGGTCGACCACGTCCGGGCCGAAGAAAGCGAACTGGTGGTGCTGCCGGAGATGCCCTTCTTTCCCTGGGTCGCCCACACCCGCGTGTTCGATGCCGCCATCTGGAACGCATCGGTCGACACGCACGAGCGCTGGATGTCGCGCCTGGCCGCGCTGTCGCCGGCGGCCGTGGCCGGCTCCCGGCCGGTGATCCGCAGCGGCAGGCGCCTCAACGAGGCGTTTTTTTGGGACCCGGAGGCGGGCTACCGGGCGGTTCACCACAAGTGCTACCTGCCCGATGACGAGGGATGGTGGGAAGCCTCCTGGTATGAGCGGGGGGAAAAGGACTTTGCCGCGATCCGGACGGCCCGGGCGCGGATCGGATTTTTAATCTGCACCGAACTGTGGTTCAATGAACACGCCCGCGGCTATGGGCGTCAGGGGGTCGAACTGCTGGTCTGCCCCCGTGCCACGGGGGCGGCCTCCACCGACAAGTGGATCGCCGGGGGCCGGACTGCCGCGGTGGTGTCCGGCGCCTGGTGTCTTTCCTCGAACTTCAGTCCCACGGCGTCAGACAGAATGAAGTGGGGCGGCAGCGGCTGGATCATCGAACCCGAAGAGGGCCGGGTTTTGGGCCTCACTTCCCGGAAGCGCCCGTTTCTGACCTGCGACATCGACCCGGCCGCCGCCCGGGCCGCCAAGCGGACCTATCCCCGGTACGTATCGGAGTAAAACGGCCGGCCCCGGATGCCCTCACGCCCATTCCCCTTTCCGGCGGCCTTGCGGGGCGAACCGCCGCCGGGATCACAGCTCACGTATGGTCTATACCGTCAGCATGAAAGGAGGACCCATGAAACGGATTGCACTGCTGTCTGTCTGTCTCGTCTTGTTGGCAGGGTGTGCGACCACCCAGATGATCAAGCCCGAACAACCCCCGGATTTGGTAGCAAAGCCCGATTCGGCCCTTCTGGTGATCGTCCGCGACACCTTTTTCGGAGGCGCCCTCGTTTTCTGGAATTACCTGGACGGCAAGTTTATCGGCGAAACGATGGGCAACACGTATATCATCACGCAGGTGGCGCCCGGAGAACACTACGTCGTTTCGGCAACTGAAAACACCGGGGTGGCGCACCTGAACTTTAAAAACGGAAAGCGCTATTTCCTGCGCCAGGGAGTGACCCTGGGCGTGTGGCGGGCGAGGACTTCCGGATTTTTCCCCATGACGGCGGCCGAAGCGCAGAAGGCGATCCAAGACTGCACCTATCTGCAGTTGGACCCGGAAAAAACGTTTCCGGACATGGAGCCGGCCCTGTACCGGCAAGCGATCGATGAATACCAGGCGGGTGTCAAGGAAAACCCGGACGGCTACAAAGAACTGCTCCAATACAAGGGGGAATAACGGTCTGTCGCGGCAAGGAAAAACGATGAAAACCGAAAAAACCGGTTCCTTTTCCTTCAACGAGCTCGTGGAGCAGCACCTGGGCGGCCGGCTGCCCGCCGAACTTGCCGGCCGTGTTTCTTTCCCCGAGCTGCCGAAAGATGCCCGGGACTTCATTTTTCGCATGCTCTCTTTGATGAGGCGGGCGTCGGTTCCGGCAACCGAGATCACCCCCCACATGATCTGGCTGCTTTCCGCAGTCAACCCCGCGATGCTTCCGTCGGCCTGGGGGGGGCGGATTCCCCCGCTCACCGCGCCGGGTCGCCACAGGAAACTTGACGATTACGTTGCCCGGAAGGTCGCATCGCGGGGAAACGGCCGGCCGGTTTTTGTCGACCTGGGCTGCGGATTTCCGCCCCTGACCGCGGTGGATACCGCCGCGGCCCTCCCGGATTGGTCGGTCTTCGGCGTGGACCGCGCCTTTTCCCGCTACGTCTTTTATGATCCGGACGGCGCCTATGCCTGCTTCGACCGCGACGGGAATTTCCAATACCTGCAGTCTCCGCAAAAGCCGCTGAACGACACCCCGGCTGTCGCAAGGAGTCGATTCCAACATCTTTTTTCCGAGCTTTTCCCCCGGCTGAACCGTTTCGACGAGAAAGCCAGTGAAACCGTCGAAAAAGACGGTCACCGGCTCGTCTGCAATCACATCCGGGACTTTGAGGCGGAAAACCTCGCCTTCGTCAAATCCGATGTTGAATCGCTCCGCCTGCCCCCGGCCCGGGTCGCCCGGTGCATGAACGTTCTTCTCTATTTTGAAAAGCCGGTCCGGGAAAAAATGCTGACGTCGATCGCCGGCCTGCTCGACGAGGGCGGCCTGCTCATCACCGGGTTCAACCACCCGGCGGGCATATACGCCCGGTATGCCGTCTTTGAAAAGGCTGCGGCCGGGGGGCTGCGGCCCTGCGAATTCGCCTTCAGCGCCGACAACCTGCGGCCGCTGGGGACCGGTCCGTGGGTGACGCTCGAAGATGAGGACCAGGAGGCCGAACTGCTGGCCGACCTGACCTGCGCGCTGCGCGCAGACGGCGGCTTCTGGGAGAAATTCGACCGCCGGGTCGACGCACTGCAGGAGCAGCTTGGCATCTGCCGGCGGGGCAAAGACGGCTTTCTCCGTTTTTCAGACGATGCGCAAACCGCCCTGCCGCCTGCCGTCGTGGAGAGAACCGCGGCGCTGTGGCGGCAGATCGAAACGGAAGGCTTCACAGACGGGGCCGTGGAAGCCCTGACCCGGGCCGGCTACCGGGCATGGAAAAACCCGGTGGGCGACATCGCGGTGCTGCCGCCGGAAGGGGCTCTTCCCGCCCCGGCCGTTTAAACGGCTGCCGGTTGAATGTTTTGTGATATCGGCCGGTAAGGCTTGCCGGGGTGCAGCCGGCGGCAAAGACCGACCTGTCTGGGCGCAGCCGAAGGCGGAGACCGATGCCCGGCCTCACGCCTACGGTAGCCTATGGTTCCGTAGGGCACGACCTCCGTGTCGTGCCGTAATGAACGGCATCCGCCCTGGCGTCCTTCGCGTCCCTTGCGGTTCAATCGCTTGCAGGTTCATCGCGTGATGAAATAGGCTGGCAAGGCAGGCAGCGGCGGGACTGCAGCTTGTGGGAACGAAGTGGAGATCCCGCCCGTGGGCGGGGTTGCGGGGGGTGTTCCTTGCCCGGCAGGGAACAAACCGGACAGGGTCGGTCCCGGGACGGACACACGGCAAAAGGGGCGGAAGAACAAGATCACGGAGGGCTGATCGGGGGGGCGGTAGACGCAAGAGGTCCGTGAAAAAAGCGTTACTTAACGTTACCAAAACGTTTCGTGAACGTTTGGTCGCCGCATTCTTTTTCATAATCAGCCGGTGCTACTTCACTGCCGGTCTCGATTCCCATTTCGCGGTGGTCGGAATCCCTGCCTTAGGGCATTTTCCCAAAGACACCACCTGAAACCCTTCTGCCAGGCGCTCCACGATGAATTTTTCTGCGCAACCCCCGCAGTATTTGTACACCGGCGCATAGTCTTCCGGCAGGTTGACCGCCGTCGGTCGGCCGCAGCAGGGGCATCGGATCATTTCGCAAAAAGATGGTTCGGTTGCGGATTCTGTTTTCATCTGTTGCACCTCCAGTCCCTGTTGGTGAGTGCCGCCGGATGAAAGGCTGTTCTAATTCCATAAGGTATCAAGAACCGTGCCAGATTATCCCGGGCGGACTGCAGGGAGCCCATCGGGACCCGCAGCGATATCGTCGGGAAAAAACCGCCGGTTTAACGGTTGGCGTTAACAACGAAACGCGCTAAAGATTTTACAATGGGCCAGAGCCTCCTGACAAAGATCGACCACCTGGTGGTTGCGACCCCCGACCTCGAGGCGAGCGCTGCAGACCTTGAGGCCCGTCTCGGCGTGCGCCCGGCACCGGGCGGGCAGCACCCGGGTCGCGGCACGAAAAACGCGCTGCTTGCCCTGTCCGACCGCTCGTATCTTGAAATCGTCGGCCCGGACCCCGAGCAGGCCGTGCCGGCCGGCGGCCGCTGGTTTCAGATCGACAGCCTCAGAAAGCCGCGCCTGGTTACGTGGGCGGTGAAGGAAGCCGAACCGGACAGGCTCAGACACAAAGCCAAAGCATCCGGCATCGAACTTGGGCCGGTGGCCTCGGGCAGTCGCCGGCGGGCGGACGGGGCGATGCTTCGCTGGCGGTTCACGGACCCGGCCGTGGTGGTCGCAGACGGCATCGTGCCCTTTTTCATCGACTGGGGAGACAGCCCCCATCCGGCTACCTCGGCGCCTGTCGGGCCCCTGCTGGAATCCCTTCGCGCAGAGCACCCGGACCCGACATCGGTTTTGCGCGCCCTTTCTGCGGTCGGTATCGACCTTCCGGTGGAATCCGCCCCTCGCCCGGCTTTGATCGCCGTCTTGCGAACCGAGAAAGGCCTTGTCGAGCTGCGCTAAGCAAAAAACAATGCGGCATTGGGGTCCGACCCAGAATAAAACAGGATAACAGGATCCAGACCAACATTTACGCTGGCCGGAACCTGCACCCACAGGGAGCACCGTCATGCACCTCCAGGTCCTGAAGAGCATCCTTGTTTCTCTATCGCTACTTGTCGCCACCATCGCCCCGGCAACCGGGGAGCCTGTCATCTCCCGGGGGAACGTGCCCATGGCATTGGGCTTTGAGCGCGTCACCGTGGTCGGGGGCCTCGAGCACCCCTGGGGCCTGGCCTGGCTGCCCGACGGGAGCATCATCGTCACCGAGCGGCCCGGAAGGGCCCGCCTGATCCGAAACGGTACCCTCGAGGCCCGGCCGCTCAGCGGCGTGCCCGAGGTCTTCGACGCGGGTCAGGGCGGCCTGCTTGACGTCGCGCTCCATCCCCGCTTTGCCGAGAATCATCTGGTCTACTTCACTTATGCCCACGGCTCCCGCCTGGCCAACAGAACCCGCCTGGCCCGGGCCCGCCTGAAGGGCACGGCCCTCCAGGGCTGGCAGGTCCTGTTCGAGGTCTCCCAGGCCAAGATCGGCACCCAGCATTTCGGCTCGCGCATCCTCTGGCTGCCGGACGGCACGATGCTCGTCTCCATCGGCGATGGCGGCAACCCCCCGATCAGCCTGGACGGCGCGCTGATCCGCCAGCAGGCCCAGAACAAGGCCAGCCACCTGGGCAAGATCCTGCGCCTGAACGATGACGGCACCATCCCAAAGGACAACCCCTTCGTGGACGTCAGGGACGCCGCCGGCGAGGTGTGGAGCCTGGGGCACAGGAATATCCAGGGCCTGGCCTGGGATCCCATCCGGAGCAAGGTCTGGTCCTCTGAGCATGGGGCCCTGGGCGGCGACGAGCTAAACATTCTCGAGGCCGGAGGAAACTACGGCTGGCCGGCGGTGACCTTCAGTCGGGAGTACGTCCTCGGGCTGAAGATCTCCGATGCGGTCAGCGCCCCCGGGATGGTCGATCCGGTGATGGTCTGGACGCCGGCCATCGCCCCCTCGGGGCTGGTGGTCTGCACCGGCGACAAATACCCCAATTGGCGCGGAGATCTCTTCGCAGGCGGCCTCGTCTCCCAAGACGTCCGGCGCATCGACCTGGACGATGAGGGCCGCATCTTGGGCGAGGAGGCCCTGCGCATAGGGGCGCGGGTGCGCGACGTGCGCCAGGGGCCCGACGGGTTGCTCTACGTCTTGACCGACGAGGACAGCGGCCGGCTCATCCGCCTCGAGCCCCGGCCCGGCGGCGGCGAGACCGCGCCGTAATTTCAGTCGCTGATCCGCTCCTGCCCGGCGATCCCAACAGAATGCCACCTGTTTTACCGGGGGGGCTTTGCCCGGTTGGCCCAGCGCATGATCAAAAGCGAGGCAGCGCTGAGCAGGGCGAAGCCGCCGACAAGGGGAAGTGTCGTGTCGTTGTAGAGGCGCCCGATCACCAGGGCGATGGGCACGGAAAGGAAGGTGGAAAGCGCCCCGACCACGGCCGAGGCGGTGCCGGCGATGTGACCCATGGGCGTCATGGCGATGGCGTTCAGGTTGCCGAACAAAAAGCCGACGCAAAAAAACGACGCCAGCAAAAAGACCATCAGCATCCAGAATGGCGAACGCCCGTCGAACAGCCAGACGACGGCGAAATAGACCGACGACAACGCGGCCAGGGCGGCCATGGACCGGTAGGCCAGCTTGCGCATGCCGATGCTCATGACGATGCGCGAATTGAACAGCAGGGCGGTTCCCACCGAAAGCGCCAGTGCGCCGAAGATGACCGGAAACAGGAGGCCCTGCCCGTACAGGCCCTGGAAAATTTGCTGGGCGGAGCTCAGATACCCCAGGAAGGCGCCCATGACGAAGCCGGCAACGACCGTGTAGGCCAGCGCGATGCGGTGGCGGCAGACTTCCGCCAGGGCCCTGGCGATTTTCGTGAGCGAAAAGGGGAGGCGGTGAAGGGGAGAGAGGGTCTCCGGCTGCCGCAGGCCGAACCAGGCCAGCACGATCAGCGCAAGGGCAAAAAGGGCTGCGAAGATCGCCCGCCACCCGGCCACCAGGAGAATGGCCTGGCCGATGGAGGGGGCAAAGACCGGGACCATGATGAAGATGGACATGATGGTCGACATGATCCGGGCCATGTCGCGCCCTTCGTATTGATCCCGCACCAGGGCCAGCACGATGGACCGGGGGCCGGCCGCCCCCAGCCCCTGCAGGACCCTTCCGGCCAGCATGGTCGAAAAAGCGGTGCTGAAAATGGAGAGGGCGCTTCCGAAGACGTAGATGGCCATCCCGGCAAAGAGGAGTGGCCTGCGCCCGAGGCTGTCCGACAAGGGGCCGTAGAAGAGCAGGCCCACGGACAACCCCAGAAACAGCATCGAGATGACCAGCTGGGCGTCGTTGGCGCTTCTCACCCCCAGGTCGGCGCCGATCTCCGGCAGCGCCGGCAGCATGGTGTCCACCGAAAGCGCCACGATGGAAATCAGCAGCGCCATCAGCAGAAGCGATTCGCCGTATCCCAACGGAATACGGTCTGATTGACTTTTCAATGGATTCCGCATCCTTTTTCATGAAGAATTCAAAACCAACGTTCACCCATCCCCCTGCGATATCCGCGCCCCATTTGCCCACCTTTCGATTCGTAAAGATATAAATTGTTCAAAAGATGGTCTATCGATAACCCACACGAGCGCTATGCGGTCCTGATAGGGACAATTCTTGTCGATGCAAGCTGAAGACCCCTTACCCAAGTCGGCGATAGGCGTTATTTTTTAACCGTGCACGAAGTTGAGACGGGGTGGCGCATCGACCCGAACAGGACACAAAACGGCGGTCATCAGTGATTTTCGCCTGAGAAATCGGCAACCTGCCAAAGGAAGGCATATGAAAAAAGGTATACGAAACCTAAGCGATTTATTCCTACTGTTTGCCGGTGTCTTGGTGCTGATCGGCTGTGCCGATCAATCTGCGCCAACACGGCAGGAGCACGTGCACCGGATGTCCCATAGCGTGATGCCGTTTGAGATGTCAAAGACGATGCACATCTTCAAGATGACCGAATCGGGAGGGGTGCAGAAAGTGGTTACAAGGGATCCGGGTGCAACCGATCAGATTCCTCTCATTCGGCAGCATCTCCAGCACGAAGCCGAACGGTTTCAAAAGGGGGATTATTCGGATCCGGCGAAACTGCATGGTGCAGGTATGCCGGGGCTCAGGGAGCTTCAAGCCGGAGCAGCGGGCGTCAAGGTCTCGTATGCAGACCTTCCTTCCGGGGCTGAAATAACCTTTGAAACGACGGATCCGCGCCTGCTGACGGCGCTGCATCGGTGGTTCGGGGCGCAGCTTTCCGAGCACGGCGCCGACGCCAGGGCGGAATGAGTCATACCCGGAGCGAAGGCTGAAGTCGGTCCCGCCCCTGACCGCCGGAGCGTTCAGCTTGATCCGAGAGGAAATTTTTAGCGGCCGACCAGGGCATCGATCGGTGCCGCATCGACACCGATCACGTCGGGAATCTTTTCGGTTATGAGCTTGAATACTTCGTCCAGATCGAGGCTGGCGTTGATCGCCTTGGTCACCTCGACATACAGGTTTACATAAGTGACGCTTCGCCGGGAAGTCACATGAAAAGGCTCCACTTGAGTTGGATACAAAGATGTTGCTTCTTGCTTTGCCCCTTGTCGCTCTCTAATAAATTCGCGGCAGCGAATTTATACCAGGCAGTCTGCCACCAGCTCCCAGAGGTATTTCACCTCCAGGTCTTCCATGCCGTATTCCCCCTTGATGTTGGAAAGCTGTCCGTGGCAGCTGTGGCAGGGGATGACCACCATCTGGGCGCCGGCGGCGCGGATCTGCTCCATCTTGCGGCGGCCGTAGAAGATTCGCTCTTCGTTGTAGCCGGTGGTCAGGGTGCCGCCACCGCCGCCGCAGCAGATCTGGTCCATCTCCGTCGGGTGAAGATCGACCCAGTCCTTCATGCACTGGTCCAAAATCCACCGGGGCTCTTCGAAAAAACCGTGGCCGAACTTCATCTGCGCCTTTCGGCCGTAGTTGCACGGGTCGTGGTAGCAGGCCCGCTGGGTGAAGCGGTCGCGGTCGAGCTGGATCCGGCCGCTTTTGATGTAGTCGATCAGAAGATCGAAGACGGTGACGAAGTTATATTTTTCGAGGGCTTCGGGGAAGTGTTTTTCGAACCCGGACCGGGTCGCCAGATAGGCGTGCCCTCATTCGGGCCACATGAGCGTGTCGATGGAGAGCCGCTCCATCTGCTCGATGATCCGGCCGGCCATCGTCTTTACCGCCTCGTCGTCGCCGGTGAAATATCCCCAGCTCGTTCCCTCCCAGTTGACCGAAGAGACCGTCCAGTCCTCTTTTGCCGCATGGAAGATCTTCCACCAGTGCTTGAGGTCCTCGGTGTGGGTGTTGACCAGCTTGTTGTGGATCGTCGTCAGAATGCGGGCGCCCTCCTTGTCGATCGGCACCGTAAAGCCCTCGAAGCCGGGTTCTTCGGCCACCTCTTCGGCCACATCCTCGAGGATGAAGACAAAATCCTCGGTGGGAAGGCGCAGGTTGTTTCCGGTCTCCAGGGCCGCCTCCAGGCCCTTGTGCAGGATGCCCGGCACCTTTTCCCGGTCCCGCAGGGAGCGCACCTTTCGCACCGCGTCTGCAATGGCGATCTCCATGGGGCATACGTTTTCACACTTGCCGCACATGGTGCAGATCCAGGGCCACCGCGATTCGACCATCTCTTCTTCCAGGCCGAGGGCGGTCATGCGGATCAGCTTTCGCGGATCGAATCCATCCACCCCGGAAACCGGGCAGGAGCTGGCACAAAGGCCGCAGGTTACGCAAAAATCCTGGGAATAGGGCCAGGCGCGGCAGCGGGCGAGGTCGAGGGTCGTCAACTCGACGGCTTTTGTTGAGGGCATTGGGTGCTCCAGTGACATTGGCAAATTCGTCGTAGCCGGTTGATGGTTATCCGTTAATCGTTAACCGAAAACAGTCCAGATCGGCGGAACAATTGGTGAAAAACAGAATCGGAAAAGCAGAATTCATATTTGCCGTTTCCCTTGCGATCAACCTTTAACGAATAACGGTTAACCTTTTTCCCTCTCTTTCAGTCCTTCCGCGAAATCCCCCACGGCCCGGGCGAATTCAACGCCCATGTTCGAGGCCAGGGTTTGGACGGCCAGGCGCTTTGGGTCGACCCCGAAGCCGGCGAGCCGGGAGGCGAGAAGTTCCATGCGCCGACGGGCCAGAACGTTTCCCTGGCCCGAGTGGCAGTTGTCCCCGTGGCAGGAGAGAACCAGCACGCCCTTTGCACCACAGGCGAATGCGGCCATGAGGTGCTCCAGGGACACCGTTCCGGCGCAGGGGACTTCGACGAGGGTCAGCCCCTTGGGCAGGGAAAGACCCATGCGGCGGGCGAGCTGGGCTGCCGGTGCCGCGGAGCGGGCGCAGCAAAAGGCGGTGATGGCAACCGGAGCCTCGACGTCTTGCGCTTTTGTTGCGATCAGCTCGTCTTTTCCGAGTCCGGGGATCCGGATGGCGGTCCGCGGACATTCCGCCGCGCAGATGCCGCAGCGCTCGCAGGCTTCGGCCATGACCTCGACCCGCTCTTTTTCCGTGATGCGGACGGCCTGGTAGGGACAGAGGCGGAAGCAGGTCAGACAGCGGATGCAAAGTCCGGGGTCGATCCGAGCCCGGTCGTCTGCAGTCCTGCCCGGTCCCCGTGCAATGACGGCCGCCGCGTTGTCCGCTTCGCTTTCCTGTTCCAGGGCGGACAGGGGGGCGCGGGCGGGGCCCACTGCCAGGACGCCCCGGCGGTTGGTGCCCACGGTCCATCGGTGCACATTGTCGCCCTGGGCAAATCCCTTTTCGTCCAGTTCCAGATGGAGCTGTTCGGCGATTCGGGCGAGGGTTTCAGACGGCTCGATGGTCTCGTCGACCACGGTCAGCTCCGGCTGAAGGGAAAACCGCTGATTGGTGATCTCGTCGGCGAATTCGATGAACACGGCTCCATCTTTGTCCTGGGTGAATTGCGGTGCGGTGTCGGTGAACTTGACGAAAAAGACTCCGGCCGCCCTGCACTTTCGGTACAGCGCCTCCAGCCCATCGGCGGCAACCTTGAGATTGCCGACCAGCAGGTAGGTCTGGACGCCGAATTCTTCCTGGAGCCGGATCGCCGCGGTCATCACCTCCTCGGCAATCGCCGGCACACTTTCAGCGGCGATGCCGTGTAAAAAGACGATGTGTCCGGGCGCTTTTTGCTTCCAGCCGGAAGCCACCGGGTCGTCGAGCCGGTCTCTGAGCTCCGACAGGGAAATCACCGCATCGGAGGGCGAAAGGCCGCATACGGCATAGTTCGCCTTGCGCCGGTGGGGTTCTGCGAGGACCAGGTGGGAGGCCTGAACCATTCGTGTCGCGCCGTTTTGCTCCAGCGTTACCGTAAAGTCGCCGATCCGGCCCCGGCAGCATTTCAGCCGTGTTTCGGTCAGCAGGGAAAAAGAGGCCGCGGAAGGATCCGATTCGGCGTCGGCTATGGCATCCCGCCGGTCCTCGGTGACCAAAAGCGCCTGCCGGCCCAACGCCGCGGTTTTTTCGGCGATCCGCCGGGCGGTTTTGCCGGTGCCGAAGATGACCGTTGTCTGGTCTGTCGATTCGAGCGGTTTCATTGCTCCGTGTTCTTGCGTTTTCATGTGTGGCCCAACTGTGGGGACCCTTTTCAGTGGCTTCCCGGGTCGCAGTGCACTTTTTGTCATGCCCGCGGAGGCGGGCACCCACTTGCATTTTGAACAGAAATCATCTGGCCCCCCGCCTGCGAGGCCGTGTCGCAATTGCCAAGTGCGTCATTCCGGACGAGCGAAGCGAGATCCGGAATCCAGGGATTTCGAGCACTTCTGGATCCTTCTTCGACTTCGCTCAGGACGGTGAGCCTGCCTGTGGAGCGCTTGTCGATCTGTCGAACCGCGGCTCGCGCCTCGCTGCGCTCGGCTTGGCCGGGATGACGGATTGCGGCACAGCCTCCTGCGCGGGCATGACGAAACTTTCAACCGGCAACGCTCCCTTCCCGTCGGTGTTGCAAATAATCGGCTGCCGCTGCGGCCGCCCGTTGTGCGTGGGCGACGCTTTCGGCGATGCTCATGGGACCTGCCGCTGCGCCGGCGACGAACACACCCGGCTGGGAGGGGCCCTGAAGAAAACCGTCTGCCGGGGCATCGATTCCAAGCGCGGAAAGGGTCTTTGCGGCGCCGGCGCAGGGGGTGATGCCGACGGAAAGGGAAATCAGGTCGAATTCCTCCTCCCGGCTTTGGTGCGTTCCGTCTTCGGCGTAGACGACCGTCAGCCCTTCGGTTTCCCCGGCAAAGATGTCTCCGGGGATGGCCCGGATAAACCGGAACGCTTTTTGATGCGTCGGATAGACCGCATCGAAGTCCTTTCCGAAGCTCTGGATGTCGATGTAAAAGAGGGTCACCTCGATGTCCGGGTGACGGTGCCGGATCAAGCCGGCGAGGCGCAGGGCAGATCCGCAGCAGATTTTCGAGCACCACAGGTGGCCCCGCTTGGCGTCCCGGCTCCCCACGCACTGGATGAAGGCGATCTTTTTCGGAAGCGCGTTGTCGGACGGCCGCAGGGGCGCTCCCCGGCGCTTCAATATCCGCTCCAGTTCCAGGTTGGTGATCACATCGTCGAACATGCCGTAGCCGTAGGACTTGTCGGTGGGGGAATAGGGGGTAAACCCGACGGCGGCGATGACCGCATCTGCGGCGGTCTCCTCGACGACCGGTTCCGGTGCAAAGGAAATGGCCTCCTGGGGACAGGCATCCCGGCAGGCGGTGCAGCCGCTTTCCTGGCTTCTGCTGCACCGGCCCTGCAAGACGCCGTAAAACGGGTGATGGGCGCCTGAAATTCCCTGGATGATCGCCCCTTCCGGGCAGGCGGTGTGGCAGGCCCCGCAGTCGTTGCACGCCGTCGGGTCGATGAAAACCGGGCCCAGGCGAAGCGTTGCCGAAAACCGGTCCCCTTTTTCGATCGATACCACCTCGGCGGCGCTCCGCATCCGGATGTCGGGATTTTCACAGACGGACCGGAGCTTTTCCTCCACGACACAGGCGCCGCACTTGACGCACTTGTCGGTGGCCTTGCAGGCGAACTGGATGCCGTGTCCGCCGGCAAAGGGAGATTTTTCGACGATTTCGACCCCGATCCCGGCCCGGGCCAGTTCCAGTGCGGCCGTGAGCCCCGCCGCCCCGCCGCCGATGATCAAAACGCGCTTATCCGTCATTGCACCACTGCTCTGGGTTGGGATTGAATCTTCCTACATCCTGCGGGCGATTCGGGAAGAATCGCCCTTTCCTGACCGTTTGAAGCACGAAATCCGAAATTCGAATGACCGAATCTCGTAAACTGCAACTTCGCCGAATTTTCGTCCTACCCGCTGAACCCACGCCTGTCAAGCAAAGCGGCCGGATGTCCATTTTCACTTTTCTCTTCTGAGACGTCGCTTGATAGCGTGTTCTTTTGTAGGGCACGACCTCCGTGTCGTGCCGTCATGAACGGCACAGAGGCCGTTCACTACAAAAAAAGGCGTTGCGAGGTTTCATTTTCGGTCAAGATTACCGTTCCCCCGGCCACCGGCTGGGCTGGAGCTCGGGTCTCTCGCTCCGCTTCCGTCTTCGCTTCAAGCTACCCGCTTCGCCTCCGGCTGCGCCGGACAGACCGTCCGGGATGACCGGCGGGATGCTCTCCAGTGAAAAACTTTGGTATCCTTTTTCCCCAGCTTGCTGCCGGAGATCATGATTTTTCGCCAGAGGCGAAAAATCATAGGCTGATCACCGCATCGGCCGCGCAGGACATGTTGATAAACTCGGCGGCGGTGGCCATGCGAGCCCCCTCGATGAGGTCTTCCTCCTTGATCTGCCGCGCGTTGGCGCACGGGGTGCAGACCAGGATCGGCACCTCGTGGGCCTGCAGGTAGGCCAGCAGGTCGTCGGCCACATCGCCGGTGGCCGCCCGCACGTGGGTGATGATCCCTTCCTTGGCCAGGTAGACACCCTCGTCGAGCAAAAAGACGCAGGTCTCCTTTCCCTCCTTGTGGGCGATGGTGGCCAGATGGATGGCCCGGGTGGCACGGTTGGTGTCGTTGGTGCCGCAGGAAAGAGCGATGACGACTTTTTCTGCCATGGGAATTCTCCTTCTTTTATCTTTGTTGGGGTTTGCTTAGGGCGATCGCCCGAAGCGTTCTCCCCCTTTGAAAAAGGGGGGCATGGGGGATTTCCCCTGTTTTCTATAAGAACAGCGACACCTTGCTTTCGGCGGCTTCCTGGAGGTATTTCGCGGCGCCGGCAAGGGAGACGTTCGGATAGTCGATCATCTCGTCCATGCTGAAGCCCATCAGGTTCATGGACATCTCGCAAATGACGATCTCCACGCCGAAATCCGCTGCGGTCTTGATCAGCTCTTCCAAGGAGAGCACCTTTTTTTCCTTCATGACGGACTTGATCATGGCCGCCCCGATACCGAACAGGTTCATCTTCGACACCGGCAACTCCCCGGCGCCGGCGGGAAGCATTTTATCGAACATCTTGGGCATCAGCTTTTGCTTCCGGACCTTCTTTTTTTTGTCCCGCAGGGCGGCGATGCCCCAGAAGGTGAAAAACATGACCACCCGTTCATACATGGCCGCGGCGCCCACCGCGAGAATGAAGGCGGCCAGCACCCGGTCCAGCTCTCCACTGAAAACGACAAGGGACATCTGGTCCCTGGGCGCGTTGGCCTTCAGATCGTCGACCTGTAGCTGAAGATTTTCTATCTTTTTTTCAAGTTCCGCAAGCGTTGGGTCCATCGGGATCTCCTGATTGGGTCTCAATTAAAAAAACCGCTTCTCGCATTGGATGCCGGCGTTGTCGAAGTCCTCATACAGCAGCGCCAGCCGCTTGTTGGCCACGGCCACGGCCGCCGGTTTCCCCTCGGCTTCGGACTCGGTGGCATAGCAGCCGAAGCACCGCTGGCAGGATCCGCTTCGACCCAGCATGGTGAAGGCAAAATCCCCGTTCAAAAACGTCTGCTTGTTTTTTTCGTTGGCAAAGTGCTCCACCGCCGGCAGGTACTCCAGGGTCACCTTGGCCGAAACCGCGTTGCCCTCTTTGGCGATGTTGATGTAGTCGGGCAGGGTCAACAGGGGGCCGTCGGCTTCCGCGGTCTTTTCAAATCCGACGACCATTTCGTCGAGGGTGAACATCTTGTCCGGAACCTCGATTCCGGCTTTTTTGAGCCGGTTGAAGTCCCGCTGCAGATAGCGGTTGGCGATCATGACCGCCTGGGCCACGTGGGGGCAGAGATTTTGCGGACAGCCGCGGGCATAGCATTTTCGGAACAGGTAAGGGGTTTCGTCGATGCGCCCCTGGTAGCGGCACAGAAAAATGTGCGCCTGGTATCGATGGTCGCGGTGGGCGAAATCGACCGGAACCACTTCGAAAGAAGGATCACAGGAGACCTCGCATCCGGATTCCTTTTTCCGGATCAGATCGGTGACGCGCATGGGCGGAAGTATGATCTTGCTTGTTTCCATGGGGTTCCTCATTTCCTTAATAGACGAACACCGCATCGGCCGCCATGGCCTCTACGTTGAGTTCTCCTGCGGCCGTGGTCCTGGCGCCTTCGACGAGGGTCGACTCGTCGATGTTTCTGTCCTTGATGCAGGGCACGCAGACCCTCAGTTCGCCGCCCAGCTCGAGATACTCGGACAAGAGTTTGGCCATGGGCGGAAAGCCCCCCGGCTTGCTCATGGTCTCGACATACCCCTTCAGGGCCAGGTAGACCCCCTGGCCCTGGAGCACCACGATGGTCTTGATGTCCATGGCCAGTGCCGCGCTGGCCATGACAAACGGCATGGCCGCCTTTTCCGGTTCGTCGCTGGCGTGGGTGCAAAAATAGAGAATCTTTTCTTCTTTTTCCGGCATGGGACGTTCCTTTCGGTAATCAGGTCAGTGTTTCCATCGGATCGGTGCCGCAGTTTTCCGCGGATTGATGTCTGAAACCTCGATCGAGGCCGATGTTTTTGTAGGGCACGACCTCTGTGTCGTGCCGCTCGGAACGGCACGGAGGCCATTCGATCTTCCTCATGATAAGCCGTTCCCTGCAGGGCAGAGGCTTCGCGGTTTCTTCCGTAATCAAATCTGGACTCCCGCGCGACCGGAGGCGGCGCCTACGATGCCGCCTTGAGCGCGCGCTCCCGTACCTGCATCAGGTACAGAACCAGCGGCCGGTACAGCTGGTGGGTCCACTTGGCAAAGGGCACCTCCAGCACCAGCATCGGAACCGCAATCATCAGGTGGATCACGTAGGTGTAGTAGGTCGTAAGGGGCAGCTCCAGCAGCCGCGTGAAGTGAATG
>JASFPT010000058.1:0-17531 GCA_050115795.1 Desulfobacterales bacterium | reverse complement strand
CAACATCCTGACCGACGCCAACAGCTTCGATCCCCTGGCGAAGATTCCGGAGTTCAAGGTCAGCGCGGTCCGGATCCACAAGGGCGATACGGGAAAAGAGGTCGACGCATAAGGCTTCAGCCGACGGCCTCTTTTTCCCGCCAAATCCGCCGAAACCGCCCGCCTGCCGCCGTTGCCGCGCATTTTACATGGTTTGCAATTTGGAAAAGTTCTGGTAATCTGAAGGCCATGCGCCGGGAACCGCCCCGCCCGGGGCGTCTGTCCTTCCCGGTCTGCCGCCGGAACCCCGTTTACCCCGAGACCTGCGGTCCACCATGGAGGCACAAGTGATATGGAGTCCTTTAAAGCCTATGATCCGGAAGTGTATTTCGACGAGCTGATCGATGCCGACAATCACCCGCGACCCGGCGCCCGGCTGCTGGTGGAAAAGATCAATTCGCTGCCCGACGGCGATCTGGTGATGCGCCAGAAGGCGGCAGAAGCCCTTCTGCTGAAGATGGGCATCACGTTCAACGTATACGGCCGGCAAGAGGGAACCGAAAAGATCTTCCCGTTCGACATCATCCCGCGCATCGTGTCCGCCGAAGACTGGAAGCAGATCGAAAGCGGCCTCAAGCAGCGGATCTTTGCCCTCAACGCCTTCATTCAAGACATCTACAACGAAAAAAAGATCCTCAAGGACAAGGTCGTTCCCGAAGACCTGATCCTGTCCAGCCGAACCTATCGCAGGGAGTGCGAAGGATTCACCCCGCCCAAGGGCATCTGGTGCCATGTGACCGGAACCGACCTGGTGCGCGATCGCGACGGTCGGTTTTACGTGCTGGAAGACAATCTGCGCTGCCCCTCCGGGGTCTCCTACGTGCTGGAAAACCGGCAGGTGCTCAAGCGGACGTTCCCACAGGTATTCGAGGCCTCCCGGGTGCGGCCGGTGGACGACTACCCCGCCAAGCTGCTGGAGGTGCTCGAGCACCTGGCTCCGGATCATGTCCAGTCGCCCATCATCGGCGTGCTTACCCCGGGCATCTACAACAGCGCCTACTTCGAGCATTCGTTTCTCTCCCAGCAGATGGGCGTGGAACTGGTGGAGGGACAGGATCTGGTGGTCTCCGAGGGGTTCGTCCACATGCTCACCACCAAGGGGCTCAAGCGCGTGGACGTGCTCTATCGACGCATCGACGACGACTTCATCGACCCGGACGTGTTCCGGCCCGATTCCCTGCTGGGGGTCCGGGGGCTGATCGGCGTCTACAAGGCGGGCCGGATTGCCATGGCCAACGCGCCGGGCACGGGGGTCGCCGACGACAAGGTGATCTACGCCTACGTGCCGAAGATCATCCAGTACTACACCGGGCAAGAGGCGATCCTGCCCAACGTGCCCACCTACATCTGCCGGGACGAAAAAGACCGGGCCTATGTCCTGGAGCACCTGGACCAACTCGTGGTCAAGGCCGCCAACGAGTCCGGTGGATACGGCATGCTGGTGGGCCCCCACGCCACCGAGAAAGAGCGGGCGACGTTTGCCGAAAAGATCAAGGCCGAACCGCGCAACTACATGGCCCAGCCGACCATCTCCCTGTCCCGGGTGCCCACGATCGTGGGGGACCGGATCGAGGGCCGCCACGTGGACCTTCGGCCCTACGTCCTGTTCGGAGAGAAGATCTACGTGCAGCCCGGCGGCCTGACCCGCGTTGCCCTGACCAAGGGATCGCTGGTGGTCAACTCCTCCCAGGGCGGCGGCAGTAAAGACACCTGGGTGCTCTAACAGAAGAACCGTCATAAGGAGATTCGCCGATGCTCAGCCGCGTGGCAAACTCGATCTACTGGATGTGCCGATACATCGAACGGGCCGAAAACGTGGCCCGCTTCATCAGCGTCAATTTGAACCTGCTCCTCGACCTGCCCTCGGAAAAGGGAAAACACTGGGAGCCGGTGGTGATGACCACCGGCGACCAGAAGCGGTTCGAAGAACACCACCCGTCCTACAACCAGGATGCGGTGATCCAGTTTCTGACCTTCGACCGCCAATATCCCAACGCCATCGTCAGCTGCCTGGCCGCGGCCCGGGAAAACGCCCGCTCCATCCGGGAGATCATCTCCTCGGAGATGTGGGAGCATTTGAACACTTTTTACCTGGAACTGACCGAACACGGCAGCCGGCGCATGGCCCAGGAGGACCCTCACCGCTTTTTCAAGATCATCCAGATGCGCAGCCACCTGTTCACCGGCCTGATGGATTCGACCATGAGTCACGGCGAGGCCTGGAATTTCGCCCGGATCGGCATGATGATCGAACGGGCGGACAAGACCTCCCGGATCCTCGACGTCAAGTACTTCATGCTGCTGCCCAGTGCGGAGCTGGTCAACAGCCCCATCGACAACATCCAGTGGACGGCGGTGCTCAAATCGGCCAGTGCCTTTGAAATGTTCCGCAAGACCCACCACCAGATCACGCCGCGCAACGTGGCCGATTTCCTGATTTTCGACAGCCAATTTCCGCGCTCCATCCGCCACTGCATCTCCAAGGCCCAGATCTGCCTGCACCGGATCACCGACGCGCCCCTCGGGTCTGCCCGCAACCGTGCCGAAAAGCGGCTCGGCCGCCTCAAGGCGGACCTGGACTATACCGACATCGACGAAGTCATCGAAAAGGGCATGCACGAGAGCATGGACCGACTCCAGACACGGCTAAACGAGGTGGACGAAGCGATCGGCACCACCTTCTTCAACCTCCAGCCGATGATCGAGACCGCCACCGCAGAACAGTAGACCGATCATAGGTCAGTTGCCCGTACTTGCGGGCCGAATCTTCTGGAGTCTGTCAGTGGACCGATGGGGGAAAGGAAAATCCGAAATCCGAATCACCAGATGACCAAAACAGAAAGAGCTTTTCGTCGACGACTTTTTGGATTATCCCCTTCCGTCCGGGGATTGGCCTCATTTCGAATTTCGAATTTTTCGATCCACCCCTTACTCATTCCTCTCAAGAACCCGAGCGCAGCGCTGCCCTGGGCGAGGGGAATCGTGAACTGAAAGGATTTTCCGTGTCCATCCGCGTCGCCCTCAACCACAAGACCTCCTATCGCTACGACCGGCCCGTCAACCTGTCCCCTCAAGTCGTCCGGCTGCGCCCGGCGCCCCATTGCCGGACACCGATTGTCAGCTACTCGATGACGGTGACACCCAAGCAGCACTTTATCAACTGGCAGCAGGACCCCTTCAGCAACTACCTGGCTCGGCTCGTCTTTCCCGAAAAGACCGCCGAGTTTCTCGTGGAAGTGGACCTGGTGGCCGAAATGATCGTCATCAACCCCTTCGACTTTTTTCTGGAACCCGACGCCGAGACCTTCCCGTTCGCCTATGAGCGCAGGCTCAAAGCCGACCTGGCCCCCTATCTGGAAACCGAACCGGCCGGCGAAAAGCTCTCCGCCTACCTGGAGGACATCGACCGCAGCCCGCGCCAGACCATCGCTTTTCTCGTGGATCTCAACCAGCGGCTGAGCCGGGACATCCGGTATCTGATCCGCATGGAGCCCAACGTGCAAAGCTGTGAGCAGACGTTGACGATCCAAAGCGGGTCCTGCCGGGACTCGGCCTGGCTGTTGGTCAATCTCCTGCGGCATCTGGGCTTGGCCGCACGGTTTGCTTCCGGCTATCTGATCCAGCTGGCCGCCGACGTCAAATCGCTGGACGGCCCATCGGGCCCGGAAAACGATTTCACCGACCTGCACGCCTGGACCGAAGTGTTTCTTCCCGGCGCAGGGTGGGTGGGGATGGATCCCACCTCCGGACTGTTTGCCGGCGAAGGGCACATTCCGCTGGCCTGCTCCCCCGAGCCCAAGAGCGCGGCACCGATCACCGGGGCTGTGGACAAAAGCAAAGTCGATTTCGGCCATCAGATGAGCGTGCGGCGAATCCATGAAGCGCCCCGATCCACCCGTCCCTACCCGGAACCGGTCTGGACCGCCATCGACGCGCTGGGCGAGCAGGTCGACCGGAAGCTGACCGAAGCCGACGTCCGGTTGACCATGGGCGGAGAGCCGACCTTTGTTTCCATCGACGACATGGACGGCGAACAGTGGAACACCGAGGCGCTGGGAGAAGAAAAGCGGCGGCTTTCCGAGGCCCTGATCAAACGCCTGCGCCAAAAGTGGGCGCCGGGCGGACTGCTGCACTACGGGCAGGGCAAATGGTACCCGGGCGAGTCCCTGCCCCGGTGGGCCCTGTCCTGCTACTGGCGAAAAGACGGCCTTCCGATCTGGTCCGACGACCGTTGGATCGCAGACACGGAAGCAGACTATGGATTCGGCGTAGCCGAAGCGCGGGTCTTTGTCGAACACCTGGCAGACGCCCTTGGCGTGAGCCGCCGTTTCATCCGGGAAGGATACGAGGATGTCCTTTACTACCTTTACAGGGAACAGCGGCTGCCGGTGAACGTGGATCCCACCGACCCGAAGCTGAAAGACCCCGAAGATCGGGCGCGGATGGCAAAAATCTTCGAACGCGGCCTCGGCGCGGTGGTGGGTTTCGTTCTCCCTCTCCAGTACGGATCCTGGAAAAGCGGCCCTTGGCCCTTCCGCGGCGAACACATGTTTCTGCTCCCCGGCGATTCGCCGGCCGGACTGCGGCTGCCGCTGGAATCGCTGCCCTGGATGTCGGAAAAGGATTTTTCGTATGACCACCCGACAGATCCGATGGCAGACCGCGGGCCGTTGCCGGACATCCGGGGCGATCAGATGGCCCTTTCGGGGAGCCGGACCGAAGGCCCCGGAGACGGTGTCCGCACCCAGCCCCCGCCCTACGAAGCCCCGGAACCGGTCCCGGGCGAGTCGGCCTCCTGGGTCGTCCGAACGGCCCTGTGCGTGCAGCCCAGAGACGGCCGGCTCTACGTCTTTATGCCCCCAATCGCTTCTCTGGAAGGGTATCTGGAGCTGACAGCCGCTCTGGAAGCCACCGCGCAAGGCACGAAGCTGCCCGTGGTGATCGAGGGCTACGCGCCGCCGTTTGACCCGCGGATCAACAGCCTGAAGATCACCCCGGACCCGGGGGTGATCGAGGTGAACATCCATCCCATGGGAAACTGGCGTGAAATGGTCCAGTGCACCACCGAACTCTATGAAACGGCCCGGGAAAACCGCCTGGGCACCGAAAAATTCATGATCGACGGCCGCCATACCGGCACCGGCGGCGGAAACCACATCGTCATCGGCGGTGCCACCCCGGCCGACAGTCCTTTCTTGCGCCGCCCGGACCTGCTGCGAAGCTTCGTCTCCTTCTGGAACAACCACCCGTCCCTGTCGTATCTGTTCTCCGGGCTTTTCATCGGCCCCACCAGCCAGCAGCCGCGCATCGACGAGGCCCGCCACGACAGTCTCTACGAACTGGAGATCGCCTTTGCCGAGATGGAGCGGCAGACCGCCTCCGGCCTTCCCTGCCCGCCGTGGCTGGTCGACCGTCTCTTCCGGAATCTGCTGGTGGACGTCTCGGGCAACACCCACCGGGCGGAGTTCTGCATCGACAAGCTCTATTCGCCGGACAGTGCTTCGGGCAGACTGGGGCTGCTCGAATTCCGGGCCTTTGAGATGCCGCCCCACGCCCGCATGAGCCTGGCCCAGCAGCTACTGCTGCGCGTTCTCATCGACTGGTTCTGGAGCGATCCCTACGACAGGCCGCTGATCCGCTGGGGCACGCAGCTCCACGACCGCTTCATGCTGCCCGAACCGGTTCGGGAGGATTTTTCCGGCGTTCTTGACGCATTGAACCGGGCCGGCTACCCGGTTTCGATGGACTTTTTCCATCCTCACTTCGAGTTCCGGTTTCCGGCCTACGGAAAGGTCGCCTACCGGGACGTGGAGATCGAGCTCCGCCAGGCCCTGGAACCCTGGCACGTACTGGGCGAGGAGCCCGGCGGCGGAGGCACCGTCCGGTACGTGGACTCCTCGGTGGAGCGGTTACAGGTGAAGGTTTCCGGGATGACCGGACAGCGGCACATCGTCGCCTGCAACGGAAGGCGCGTGCCGCTTCAGCCCACCGCCGAGGAGGGGACCTTCGTGGCCGGCGTCCGATACCGGGCCTGGCAGCCGCCAACCTGCCTTCACCCCACCATCGGGGTGCACACCCCCCTGGTCGTGGACTTGTTCGACACCTGGTCGGGACGCGCCGTGACCGGTTGTACCTATCACGTGGGTCATCCGGGCGGCCGCAATTACGAGACCTTTCCGGTCAACGCCAACGAGGCCGAGGGCCGCCGCAATGCCCGCTTCGTCGTCGGAGGGCACACTCCCGGCATCCGGAACGAAATCCCGCCGGCAGAATCCAACCCGTGCTTTCCATACACCCTTGATTTACGGCGAAGACCGGGATAAGTCACGCATCCGGGCATCTACCCGGCCCGGTGACAACCCCCCTGAAGGCGAGGCTTTCGTCATATGACAACCGCAGGCCCCACCGACCGCCCGGAACAGCGATCCGAGCGCCCTTCCCTGTTTGCTGCGGTGTCGACCCCAGCGGGCGCCTATGACGAAGCGTTTTTGTCTCCGACCACCCCGCGGGGCCACTGGCAGCCACTGGTGGACGCCATCGACGAGATGGGGCCCGCTCTTCTCGGCCAGCGCCAGGACCGCGCCCGGCGGATGCGCCACGAGGACGGGGCCACCTACAACCCCTTCGACGATGCCGGCGGCCGGGGAATTCCCTGGGCGCTGGAAGTCATCCCCATGCCGCTCACCGCCGACCGGTGGACAACCCTGGAGGCCGGCCTGATCCAGCGAGCGCAATTGCTCGAACAGCTCCTGGCCGACGTGTACGGGCCCCAGAAGCTGCTCGCAGAGGGCCGGATCCCACCTGCCCTGGTTTTTGCCAATCCGAATTTCCTTCGCACCTGCCACGGAATCCGGCCGGCCGGCGACCGGTTTTTAACCTACTACGCCGCAGACCTGTACCGCGGTCGGGATGGAAACTTTCGGGTGTTCCGGGATTACGCCGCCAATCCGGCCGGGCTCGGCTACGCCCTGGAAAACCGGATCGTGGTGTCGCGGATTTTTCCCGACTTGTATCATCAGGCCCAGATCCACCGACTGGCGCCTTTTTTTCAGACCTTTCAACGGGCGCTCAGCCGTCGGGCTTCTTTCCGAAGGGAGGAGCCGGCAACCGTGCTCCTCTCCCCGGGTCCGTCGAGCCGGATTTATTTCGAACACGCCCTGCTCTCCCGGTACCTGGGCTATCCGGTGGTGGAGGGCCAGGATCTGACCGTCCGAAACGGCGAGGTGTTCCTCAAGAAACTGGCCGGCCTGGAACCGGTGGACAGCATTTTCCGCCAGATCGGAGACGCCGGGTGCGACTCGTTTGCCCTCCGCCGGGAGGCCTCCGGCGGGGTGGCCGGACTCATCCAGGTCGCCCGGGAGCGGAACATCGATATCGTCAACCCCATCGGCAGCGGGTTCGTGGATACCCCGGCCCTGGCCGCGTTTCTGCCCGCCCTCTGCCGCCAACTGACCGGCGAAGACTTGTTGCTGGAAAACCATCCGGTCCGGTGGTGCGGCACCCCTGACGGTCTAAAGGAAGTCCTGGCCCGTCTCGAGCGGCTGTCCCTGGGTCCGGCCATGGAACGGAAAGCCGACGGCGGCCCTGCCCCGACGCTCGAAGCGGTCCGGGCAAGACCCCACCTCTTTGTGGGAAACGAGCCGATTCTTCCTGCAAGGGTCCCCGCATGGGGGTGGGGGCGCATGGAAAGCCGGCCTGTGCTGCTTCGGATGTTCGCCTGTGCCACAGAGAACGGTTTTGCCGTCATGCCCGGTGCGCTGGCCGTCAGCGCAGCCGATGAAAAGACGCTGACCGGCGACGTATTCGAACGCCAGCAGAGCAAGGACGTCTGGGTGCTCTCGGACCGGCCCGTGGTCCCCTTCAGCCTCATGAGCGGTCTTCAGACGGTACCCGAGTTCCGGCGGGACAGCGATCTTCCCAG
Organism: Desulfobacterales bacterium; assembly: GCA_050115795.1. Taxonomy (GTDB): domain Bacteria; phylum Desulfobacterota; class Desulfobacteria; order Desulfobacterales; family CAFBRK01; genus JAIPEL01. The sequence continues at coordinate 9,571 of JASFPT010000058.1, read as the reverse complement.
TCGGGCGGCGGATCACCTGCTGTGGCTGGGCCGCTACCTGGAGCGGGCCGAGGGGCTGGTCCGGCTGCTGCGCTCGGTCTTTCGCCGTCTGTCCGGAGAGGCCAGGAGCGCAGACATCCCCGAGCTTCCGTTTTTGCTCGATCTGCTGCGGGCCGAGCAGATCATTCCCCCGGTCGCCGGGAACAGCGACGGCCTTCCCCGTTACCGGGAGCTGCTGTCCCAGCTCACCGATGCGCTTTACGCGGCGGAGCGACCTGAAACCGTGGTCTCCGTGTTATGGCGGGTGCAGGAGGCGGCCAGAAACGTCCGTGATCGGCTCTCGGTCGATTCCTGGCGGGTGATCAATCGCCTGGAGGGGTTTTCGGACAGCCCGGCCAGCGATCCGCTGGAGCTTTTGGACGACACCCTTTTTACCCTGAGCGCCTTCAGCGGACTGGCCATGGAAAGCATGACCCGGGGCTTGGGATGGCGGTTCATGGACATCGGCCGTCGGGTGGAGCGGGCCGTGAACCAGGCCAGGCTGATCCGCACCGGTCTTCCCCAGGCCTGCACCGGATCCCGAGGTGCCCTGGAAGCGCTCCTGGAGATCTTCGACAGCATTATGACCTACCGGGCCCGCTACCGGACGGTCTTTCAACCGGCACCGGTGCTCGACCTGCTGCTGGCGGACCGAAGCAATCCCAAGGCGCTGGCCTTCCAGATCGGGCGCCTTGCCGCCCACGTCAAGCACCTGCCCCGTCACGGCGAACCGCAGTCGGAAAGCGACGAGGAAAAAATGACGGCCGAAATGCTCGGCGCCCTGCGCCGGGCGGATCTTTCCGGCCCCTGCGGCGGCCGTGGCAAAGCCGACCCGGCCAACCTGGCAGCGTTTCTCGAGGCGATGGAAAACCGGCTGAAGGAGTTTGCCCAGCAAGTCGGCGCCCACTACCTGACGCGGGTCCCGTCCACCCCCCACTTTTCCATGATTGGCGGGAGCCGAGGGTCATGAAATACCGGATCGTTCACAAGACGGCCTACCGCTATTCGGAGCCGGCCTCCCTGAGTCAGAACGAGCTGATTCTGCATCCCCGGCAGACCGGGCATCAGCAGGTGCTCGAAGCGCAGCTGTCCGTCGCTCCCGAGCCCCAGTACCTTCACCGAAGAACCGATTATTTCGGCAACATCGCCCAGGTTTTCATGGTGCAGCAGCCCCACGATGCGCTGGTCATGATCGCCGAAAGCACCGTGGTCACCATGCCGCCCGCCGTCCCGGCCCCGGAGACGACTCCGCCCTGGGAGGCCGTGGCCCGGGGGCTTTCGTTCCCCGGGGCGCCGGCAGACCTCGATGCCTGCCAGTTCGTCTACGAAAGCCCCGTGATCGGGACATCCGTGGGCGCCGGCGACTACGTGCGCCCCTCTTTTGCGCCGGGCACGCCGATTCTGACGGGGGCCCTGGACCTGATCGGCCGGATTTACAAAGAGTTTACCTACGACAAGTCGGCGACCACTGTCGACACTCCCGTCGACCAGGTGCTGGCCGACCGCAGCGGGGTCTGCCAGGATTTTGCCCACACGGCCATCGCCTGTCTGCGCACCCTGGGACTGGCCGCCCGGTATGTGAGCGGATACCTGAACACCCTCCCTCCGCCGGGGAAGCCGAAGCTGGTAGGGGCCGACGAATCCCATGCCTGGATTTCGGTCTACGTTCCCCAAGCCGGCTGGGTGGACCTGGATCCCACCAACAACCTGATCCCCGAAGAGACCCACATCACGCTGGCCTGGGGCCGGGACTACGGCGATGTCACCCCGGTCAAGGGGGTGGTCATGGGCGGCGGCCGGCACACGCTGTCGGTAACCGTGGATGTGTCGAAACAGGAAGTTTAGCGGCTGGATATCGGCAAAAAGCGGTTAAAGGCCGGTTTTGACATTCGAGGGCGGCGCTTTTGGCCGGAGCGTTTGCTATTCGCTGTTGTCCGCTGAATCGGGGACGGGAATGCTGCGGGTCACCGAACGGAAGGCGGCGTCGATCCTGGCGTCGATGGCCGGCGCCCCTGCCCCCTCAACGGCCGCTTCGCTGGGCTTTTCGGAATTTTCCGTTTCTGCCGTTGCTTCGATTTCCCGAGCCAGGTCAACCACTTCAAATGCGGTGCGCAACTGCTCTTCTTCGTCTGTCTCCGGATTCAGGTAGATGATTCGCTTGACCGTTTTTGCGAGAAACGATTTGAAAGCGTCGTCTTTTTCCGCGCCGCAAATGTGCAGTATGCGGTCGAAGGCTTCCCGGCAGCTTCCTGCATTGATGGTCGCCACCGTCAGCAGCCCGGATCTTGCCTGGTCGAAAGAGGCGCGACAGGTCTGTTCGTCCTCCAGTTCGCCCACCACGATCAGGTCTGCGCCGCTTTTGGCGGAGAGGACCGCCATCTCCCGGTAATCCGAAAAATGAACCCCCTTTTGCAGCTGCATGATGGAAGAACAGGCCGGGGCATGAATCGTTTCGATCGGATTTTCCATCGTGACGATCGTGGCGTTGATTTTCTGATTGACCTCGTTGACCATGGCGTTCATGAAGGTGGTCTTTCCGCTGCCCGGTTTTCCAACGACGATAACGGCACCCTCCTTGAATTCGACCAGGGTGGACAGCAACGGATCGTTGAAATAGAGATTCTCCCCGGACCAGAGGGTCGGGTAGATCTTTCGGAAGGCAAGGGAGACGCCCACCGCGTGCGTCATGATGGTCACCCGAAAGGCCTGGTGTCCTTTCATCTGGTATAGAAACGAGATCGATTCCTGGCCGCGGGTATTGGCCAGCAAGCCTTTTACGACCGATTTGTTCAGGAGCATGCAGGCGACGGCTTCGGTCTGAAAATGGGAAAACGGCGCCGAAAGTTCATCGTATTCGGCTTCGAACAGGTTGCCCTCCGATTTGATCTGAATCGACTTTTCCGGGAAGATAAAGATGTCCGACAGCTTTTTGTAGTGGGAAAGCAGATAGGACAACATGCCGGAAAACCAGTTGTCCAGGGTCATGTCGTAGTAATAGCTGGTCATGGCTGCGATTCGCCGCCTTCGGGGGGCGGGAGTTTCTTCCCATCGCCCCGGGGAACGCTCATGGCCGCGGAGCGCGCCGGATTCGGACCGGACGGGCTCCCTGCCGAAATCGGATTCGAGGATGATTTTTCCCTGGTAGATCTCGATATCTTCTCTGCCGGACGGAACTTCAACCCGGTCTTCGGCCGGCGGGCTCGTACGGGAACGGCTCGCGTCGGTACCCATGTTGACGACGAAAAGCCCGCCCTTGCCGGTGCTGTCATCCTCGAAAACGTCATCCAGGCAAAAATCGAAGCTGCCGAAATCCAGGTCGTCTCCGATCGCCCTGGTCCCCCCGCTGGACTCCAGGTCAACGTTCTTGCTGCACTCCAGAAAAAAGCGCTTGATCTGGTCCTGTTCGTCGATGTCGAAGGTACCGAACAAGGCGCCCTCCATCGACTGGACAGCATCGGCGGATATGCTTTCGATCAGGAGCTTGATGGCGTTGCTGTTGCAAATCTTGAACAGCGAATAGAGCAGAAGGTTTTGATCCACGGAGGAGCGTTGAATCACCTTGGCCAGCCGGTCGGCCAGCACCATGGTCTTTACAAAAGCGTCGGTCAATTTTACACCGTCGACGGCGAAGTCGATCTGGGGATGATGCTCGAGCACCTCCTGGGCCAGCTGGCGGATCTGTTCGTACAGGGCCTTGTCGTTGGCCACCATGTGGTTTACCAGATCCTCTTCCTTCTCCAGGAAGGCGGCCAGCAAAACGGTGTTCGTTACCGGGATCGAATCGTTGATGCACCGTTGAACGGCATGCAACAGGAGCGATTCCACCTTCTCGGAAAGATTTTCGATGTGATAGCGTGTCAGGACGTTCTGGATGGCCGGGATGTTGCCCAGGTCGTCGATTTCGATGCCCAGATAATTCTTTCGCAGGTCCTGGTGCTTTTCAACCAGTTCCTGAAGGGTCTGACGATCCCAGAGCTGGACAGTGAATTCGTTTTCCTTTTCCTGTTCCAGTTCCAGGAGAACCTTTTTCTTGTAATCGCTGATATCGTCGTTGGTGGCAAAGACAGCGCAATACGGAGCATACGCCCTGAGCTGCTCCACGTCTTTGGTCAGGCGGTATTTGCTCAAGGAAGCTTTATCGGGCTTGCACAGAACGACAAATTTCTGGAACAGTTCCGGGGGGCCGTCCACGGTGAACCGGTAGCATACGATGTCCCGCACGTCGTCGCCTTTCCGGGCGTGCCAGGTGCAGTTCATGTACCCTTCGCGGTTCAGGATGGAGAAAACAAGCGTCTCGTACTCGGAAGAGGACAGCTTTTCCAGCGCTTTTTCCGTTGAGCTCATGTTCTGACCTCAGTGCACCCTCAGAAAGTTGAGACGGAAGGCTCAACAGCCCCTTGTCTTCCAGGTCCGCCGGACCCGGCCGTCCTCGGAGCAACCGGTCGCGGCATCATAGCAGAAAGGGGCGAAGAATTCCACGGCAAGCAAACGTCCCTTCCACTGACAAATCCAATGCCGGAGAAACCCCGACAGAAGATGCATTTGCCCTGCCGGCCGGGCCCCCTTCCTATAGCATATCCCGGTAGGTGCCGCAATTTGTTCGATAATTGTGTGTCCTGGCAAGTTCCTACAGGTAGAAAAAATAGGTCGCCGCCACCAGGATCACGATGTAGAGAAGCGCCAGAAGTCCGCCGACCTTGATGTAGTCCTTGGTCTGGTAGCCTGCTGGCCCCATGTAAAGGGCGTTTACCTGGTGGGTGGGCAAAATGAAGGAGTTGGAAACGCCGAGCCCCACGACGATGGCGGCCACTCGCGGATCGACACCGATCTGGTGGGCGATGGAGATGCCCAGGGGGACCAGCAGGGTGCAGGCGCCCACATTGGAGATGACCATGGTAAATCCGCAACTGAGGACCGCCAGCACGATCAGGAGCAGCAGCGGAGACATGAGCGAGCCGAGCCCGAACACGATGCCCCGGGCGATCCATTCAGCCGTGCCGGTCTGGTCCATGGCCATTCCCAGCGGTATGAGCCCTCCGAGCAGAAACACGGTTCGCCAGTCCACGGCGTGGTACGCCTCGTTGATCGTGATGACCCGGGTCAGGACCATGCCGATGGCACCGAGCATGAGGCAGACCGACAGCGGGATCGGATTGTACGGCTGTTTTTGAAAGTAAAAGCTCGACAGGATCATCAGCGACAGCGACAGCAGAAAGCAGAACAGGGCGCGGGTCGATTTCTCGGGCTTGTGAAATTCTTCTTCAAAGGGAGTGATGATGATCAGGTTCCGGTGCAGGTCCTCCAGCGCGTGAAACTGCTCCCAGGTGCCGTGCATCAGCACCGCGTCTCCGGACTGCAGTGGACGATCGGCCAGTTGCCGATAGTAGGTTTTGCCGGATTGGTGGATGGCCAGGGCATTGACGCCGAAGTTCTCCCGGAACCGGATCTCTTTGATCGTTTGTCCGATCAGGCGCGACCGGGGAGAAACCACTCCCTCGACGATTCCCGCAAGAGACGGGTTGAACATGGTGGCCTTGAAACATTCCGGCTCTTTTCGAAGGGTCAGACCGTATTCTTCCACGAACCGTTCCACGGCCTTGCGCGGCCCGTAGGCGCAGAGAATCTGCCCCGACCGGATCGTGTCCTCGGGCAGCGGGGCGATTTTGCAGGAATCGAGGGACTCGGCCGAGGCGACGATGTTCACCAGAAATTGGCGGCGGATTTCCGCCACCGCCAGCACTTTTCCCGCGCCCGGCTGAAAGTCGTCCGGGACCTGGATCTCGAAGGGACCGCCGATCAGGGGGTATTCATTGAGGATCCCTTCACTGGGGGATCCGACGATGCCGTTGGCATCGTCTTGGGGTGGCTCGGTTCGCCGGGCCAGCACCCGCATCCCCACCGTGGAAAGGTAGAGGATGCCGCCTGCGACGATGGCCAGGGCGATCGGCGTCAACTCCAAAAACCCGAATTTGGGCATCCCCTCCGGAAGGATGTCGTTTAGCAGGATCAGGGGGCTTGTACCGATCATGGTCAAGGTGCCGCCCAGGATCGCCGCCATTCCAATCGGCATGAGCACGCGGGAGATGGGAATCTTCAACCGGTAAGAGGTCACCAGCCGGATGGCGGGCAAAAAGAGCACGGCCGCGCCGGTATTCTGCATCACGCTTGAGATCAGCGCGATCATGCCGGAAAACAGGATCGTCACGCGCCGCGAACTGTTCCCGACATATTTGAGCAGCGGCTGGATCATCCGGTTGACCAGACCGGCCCGGTTCAGACCGTAGCTGATGATCATCACGCCGATGATCGCCATCACGGCGTTGCTGCTGATCCCCACGAAGGTGTCCTTGGCGTTTAACAGGCCCAGTTCGGGAAGCAGTACCATCATCGCGATGGCCACCACGTCCACCCGCACCCATTCCACGATGAACAGAAAAACGGCGGTTGCGATGACAGCCAGCATCAGCAGCTTGGTGTTGAGGTGGGTGTCGACCTTGAAGGGAACCTTTTCGATCCCCACGTCCTGGGTGTGCCGGCCGTCGGCGGTGACCAGCTCGCCGTAGATGTCCAGCCAGAAAATATGATTTCCGGCGATGGTGCGCGGGTTGACCCGGTATTTCACCTGGGCGGTGAGGGTCGTTTCGGTTGCATTTACGGGAGGATCGAATCTTACCAGAATGTGGTGGCGGGGGCGGTCCGGATAGGCATCGTCGATGAAGGCGATGCCGCTTTCATTCGGAGTTGCGATCCAGACGGTCAGCGGGTTTGCTGCGTTCCGATCCCATCGAGGGGGGGGCGAGGCGGTTTCCGGCTCCTTGAGCCGCGCCTCGATCTGAAGGGTGCCCGGCTCCCCCGCAATCAGGGCCTTTAGCGGGGTTTTGACCCGAACGTCGATATGCCTGGGTGAGCGGGTCGGGGAATCGTGGCCCAAGGGGCCCGGCTCCCGGGCCAAAGCATGGTCTTGCAGAATCCCGCCGTGTGAAAAAAAGTGGATGGACAGGGCGAAGAAAGGTATGGCCATGCACAACACGAAAAAGATCCGCCTCAGGATTCGCATGCAGGGGCATTACCACAAAAAAAACCTCAGGTCCACCTCTCTCGGGGGTCGTTCTCCTCCCCCCGCGGGGCGGCCCACGGGCCCGGATCCGATGACGGTTCATCGCCCCGACCGATCGGGGGATGCGGCGTCGGCCTTGAATTCAGGTTGATCAGCAGCCGAGCGCCATGGATGCAGAAGACGGCGGCGGCCAGCGGGAGCCAGATCCACACGGCTTCGCTCTTGATCACCGCGATGCCTCGGGGCCCCAGAAAACGTTCGACACCCAGCGGCGACACCTCGATCGGTGTCCACGGCAGGAAAAAACGTTCGTTTGAAAAGGGCGACAGCAGGGCGATACCCCGGCCGCCGTTGGTCATGGCGTCGAGCAAACCATGACTTGCGCCCAGGAGAAAAAAGAAGATGACGCCGGACCACCAGGGGCGGGAAAAGGCCTTCCACTCCCGGAAAAAGACACCGACCACAAACAGGCTCACGACGGCGGCAAAGAACGGCGAGTGGAAAAACCCCCGGTGCCCGAAAAAATGCCCGGATGGAATGTGAAGCCAGTGGTAGCCGATCACGTCCAGATCCGGGAGCAAGGCGCACGCCGCGGCCATGACATACAGGCGAAGCCGCCGGTTCGCCGGCGCTTGAAACAGGTATCCTCCTGCGGCGGCAATGGCGGCATGGGTCATGAATGTCGGCATGACATCTCCCGGGTACCTCCAGCGGATTTCCTCTTTACGGCTGCTGTTCTGTGCAAAAAAACGATTGAACCGCCCGCTCGCTCGCGCTCGCTCCCCTCGACGGGCTCGGGACAAGCAAGACGCCATGGCTTCAGGCCGCGGCCTCCTTTCCCGCAATGCGGCCGAACACGATGCATTCGGTCAGGGCGCAGTTTCCCAGGCGGCTTGCCCCGTGAACGCCCCCACAGACCTCACCTGCGGCGTACAGCTTCCGGATGGGTCGACCATGCACGTCCAGGACCCGGGCCCTTTCGTCGATGCCCACCCCGCCGGAGGTATAGTGCACCTTCGGCCACAGCCGGATGGCGTAAAACGGCGGCAGCGACAGCGGCCGTGTTTCCGGTGCCAGGGGTTTTCCGAAAGGATCTCCCCCTCCCTCGGACACGGTCTGGTTGTAGGCTTCCACCGTCTTTTCCAGCCGGCCGGCGGGCATTCCGAAGGCGGCGGCAAGGCCCGTCAGGCTCCCATAGCCCTTCACGATCCCCCGTTTGAGGCAGTGGTGGAGGCTGTCTGCATCGAGGTTTGCGCCGGTAGCATCCACGATCCCTGTGCAGGGATGACCGGCGGCGAAAATCGCCTCGCAGCGCTGCCGCCGGTCGGACCATTCGTTGACGATGCGCCGGCCGGTGTCCGGGTCGACCAGGATGCCGGCCGGGTAGACGCTGTAGGCGGCAAATCGGGCTCCCCGGCCGTATTTGGATTCATCGGCGCAGCCCCATGGGCCGAGTTGAATCCAGGAAAGATGAACAGGTGCAGCATTTGCCGCCAGGGCGGCGATCAGCCCCTCGGCTGTCGCCCCGGGGTGGTTGGTGGAGCCGACGGATGCATCCAGCAGCGGGTTTTGAAGCGTCCGGAACCGGATGTCGCTTGCGAAACCGCCGGTGGCCAGAATCACCGCTCGAAGGGCCTGAATATTTCGCGTCCTTCCGCTATTTTCGTCCGGAAACCTATAGCCGGCTTGGACCTGTACCCCGGCGAGGTCGCCCCGCTCGTCGATCTGGAGACGGGTTAGAAGGCATCGGGTGCGGATCTCCACGCCCAGTGCCTTTAGCTCCCGGCATTGCGCCCGTATAAAATCTGCACCGGTGCGGCCCTTTGTGGTCAGGCACCGAGCTGCGCTGTGCCCCCCGAAACGATCGAGGCGGTCCAGATAGCGCACGCCCAGCCGGAGCCGGGTCCATTCGATCGCCTCGTTCGCCTTTTCGGCCAAGACCCTTACCAAACCCGGTCTGTTGAGCCCCAGGCCGGCCCGGAACAGGTCCTGGGAAAACAGCTCAGCAGAGTCATCGATGCCGCGCTCTTTTTGCAGGTAGTTGTTCGGCGCCGCCACCCCACCGTCGCTCATGCGGGTGTTTCCCCCGGTTCCCTTCATCTTCTCCAGAACGATCACCGAAGCCCCGGATTCTGCGGCCTCGATGGCGGCACACAGCCCGGCCAAACCGCTTCCGATGACGATGATTTCCGTCTGCTCATCCCATTGCGTCAAGAAGCAAATCCTCCCCGCCGAAACCGGGTCGTTCCATGTGCAGAAAACGACTTTTCGGACAGAGTCTATCATCAGCGAAGCGATATCGCCAGCCTGCAGATGGAACCTTTCGGTCCCGTTGGGCTGCTGTGCCGAAGCCGAAGACGTCCCGTGGGATCGCAGCCTACCGGGACGCTATTTGTCGTGAACCGCTGCGGTGGACCGGCACGATTTCGATTTGACATTTGGGCCTTGATTCTGCATTTTGCTTGACAAGGAGGAGACGAATCCGTGGTCAAAATG
>JASFPT010000057.1:0-17537 GCA_050115795.1 Desulfobacterales bacterium | reverse complement strand
CGAAGACGCCCGCCGCCTGGCCGATGATATCCGGTGCCGAGTGGAAAAGATCGTCCGCCGGTATCCGGGGTAGAACTCCCTTCCTTGGAAGCGTTTGCCTGCGAAAAAGAATCGGATTCCGAAATTTGCGGCACGCCCGGACTTCGTGTAACGAAATCCAAATAAAACTGCGCCGGCGGTTTTATCTCGCAATCCCTTTGATCGTTTCGTACAGATCGATCGGGCTGGTCCCGTTGTCTGAGGCGATCTGTTTCAGGCTCGTCTCCCCGTCCGCCTCGATTCCCTGCCTTTTGAGCTCCCCCACAAGCCGTTTCAATTCAAGGCCGTAGCGGGCGCCGAAATCCGCCAGGGTGAGATTGCCCGTACCCGGCGGCGGTGAATCGGGCAAGGGCTGCACGGCCGAATCGGATCGATCGGCGAGTGATGCCGGACGGATCACCTCGAGGATCGTGCGCGGGGGGATGCCGTATTTTCGTCCGACGGCCTGAAGGGTTTCCCCGCCGTCTTCGACCGGATATCCCGCCGCGGACAACAGCGCCATGCTTTTTTCCAGATCCAGGTTCATCTTCTCGGAGAATACGTTCAGCGAGGACAGCTCGGCATGGCCGTAAGGGGGCTCGCCGTAGGTTTCGGCGCCGGCTTCCTTGAAACGATCGTTGAGGGACATCACCCATCCGAACGGGGGCAGCAGAAAATAGGTGCCGACCACGGCCGCCACCGTGATCGCCAAAGCGAGGTTGAACTCGGCGGTAAACACCCTCATCTGCCGGCCCTTGTCCTTCAGATAGGAGATCAGCGGCTTCCAGTTGTAGTAGATGTGAAGCGCCAGGGCGATGAGAAACAGCAGCCCCAGGTTGATGTGGATGTTGCCCCATTCGGTCTTGGTCAACCCCCAGAGCCGCCAGTCCGCCCAGTAGGCCACCCGCCCCTGGGGTACGATATACAAGACGATGCTGGTCAGCAGCATCAGCACAAAGGACAGCGCTGCGGTAAGCGACGTGATTTTTCGGATCTTCAACTCGGCATTCTCCCCCAAACTGGTTTTTGCCAGGCCGGACATGACCCTTCCACAAGGACTTGAACACGGCCGCACGCGACCGGCGGCGGCTTCAGACCAGCGGCCGTTTTCCATACAAGAGCCGCCGGGAGGGGCCCGGGTTACAAACGGCGGCTCCGCTTTCTCTTTTGTGAAACCTCGACCGATCTCATATCAACTCCCCCTGTATCCTCCTTTTTCAAAGGGGGACTTTGTGGCCCGGATCTTCGGGCAGCCGAGCAGCAGCCCGAAGCGCTCCCCCCTTTGAAAAAGGGGGGGACAGGGGGGATTTCCCAGGCGGAAGACCACCACAAGAACTGCCGTGAGGCCGGAGTTTCATTGTTTGATCAACTCCCGTTCGCGGACAGAACGGCGGGGCTGTCTTCTGTCCTTTGACCTCCGACCTCCGACTTCAGGCCTTTCAGGGCTTCCCCGAGCGCCCGGGAAAGCGTCTCTGTGCTCTGAAGGCCGATGAAGCGGCCGATTTCGCAGCCTTCCCTGTAGAGAATCATCGTCGGGATGCTCTGGATCCCGAGGTTCATGGCCATTTCCTGGTTTTCATCGATGTTGAGCTTGGCGATGGTGGCCCTGCGGCCGTACTGTTGCTCCAGGGCCAGGATCACCGGCTCCTGGGCGCGGCAGGGCGCACACCACGGGGCGTTAAAATCGATGAGGGTTACGCCCTTTCGGATTTTCCGGTCCAGCTCCTTTCTGGTTGTCCGTGTCATGTCGATCATGGCGCCGCACCTCGATCGGTTGTCCGGATGCGGCGCGGCATCTGCCGCACCGCATCCGTGGGATCATTTTCCACACCGTCTTGCCTCCGCAAGCACCTGACGGAGACAAGGTTTTGCTCTTCTCTTTTCGCAGAGACGCTTTTCTTACCCGCCGAAATTCCCGCCGCCCAGGCCTTTCATGGCCTCTTCGGTGTTGACCCGGAGGGTCGAGATGGCGGCATTGAAGCGTTCCCGCTCTGTCTGGATGTCGTCGAGGCCGGTCTCCGGGGTACAGTTGTCCCGGATCTGATCGATCCGATCGTCCATCTCCGCGATGAGCATGTGAAGATCTTCGATGCTGGGAAGGACCTTTTCCCTTTCTCCGCCCGGCAGCGCTTCCATCTTCCGGGTGATGTCATAGACGATCGCCTTCCACCCAGTGAGCTCCATTTCCATGGTCTTGCAGCAGTTTTTCGCCTTCATTGGATTTCTCCTCTCTTTGGGTTCTGCAATCTTGGCCGATTGCTGGCGTCCTTTTTCCGGCAGCGCCTCGTGCGGTGCTGCGGTTATGTCCCCACAGCGCTTTTTCTCGTCTCTTCGCCGATCGGTTCTGCGGCGTGCGGCCGATTGTCGCCGTGTCGGACCCGGTCTTCCGGAAGCCGCACCACCATGACCGGCACGGGGCTTTTCCGAATGACTTCCCGCGCCACGCTGCCGACGATCGCCTCCTGGAGCTTTCCGTGGCCGTGGGTGCCCATGATCACCAGGTCGAAGTTTCCTTCGCCGGCCATGGCGGCGATCTTTTCGGCCGGATTTCCGATTTCCACCCGGGCCTTGTCTGCGACGATCGGACACTGGGGGATCTTTTTTTTGATCCGGCGGGACGTCTCGTGGATCCGCTCCAGCAGAGCATCTCTGGCGATCTGGATGCCCTGCAGGTTCATCTGTTTCCGCTCGTTCGGCGCCATGTGCCCGCCGACATCGGTGCCGACCTCCGCCGACAGTTCCTCGACGATGTCGGGGATGACGTGCAGCACTGTGACCTCCGCATCGTACCGGTTGCCGATGCTGCACGCATAGCGGACCGCATGCCGGGCAGTCTCGGAAAGGTCGGTGGCGTATAGAATCTTCCGGATCGCCGGGATCAGCGGCTCCTGGTCCGAAGGCAGCGCCACGGGAAGTCGTTCGATGGTGGCGTCGGCCCCTTCCGGCGCGGCATCAGGGGCTTTTCCGAAGATCTTCTCCACCAAGCGGACGTACCAGGCCGCGGACTGGATCTGAATCACGTAGGCAAGGGCGATGAGCAGGGCGATGGTCAGCCCCTGTTTTCCAAACGCCGTCATGGCGATGGCAAGGGCGATGGACAGATCCCGCATTACAACGCCGAAGACCATGGCGATGGCGTCGCCGCGGGGGAAAAACAGCCTTCCGGCCAGCGACAGCAGGCCATAGGAGATCAGGTAGAAAAAGGCCAGCGGCGCGAGGATCGTCAGGATGTCGCCGGGGCTCGCGATGATGTTCTTCGCCTTCAGGGACATGGCGACAAATGCGATCAGGACAACCCCCAGGGCGGAAAACGGCGGAAATTTCGGCTTGACCTTCCGTTCCCACACCGTCTCGCCGAAGCGTTTTTTGACGGCAAACTGGGTGGCCAGCCCCGCGGCCAGGGGGACGAAGACGAACAGGGCGATCTGACGGAACATGTGGAGCATGTCGACTTCGATGGTGGCGCCCATGAAGACCTTCGTGTAGACCGGCGCGGCCAGGGCGCCCAGAACCAGGCCGAAGACCACCATCTTGATGGCTGCCTCCTTGTTCCCTTTGGCAAACCCGGTCCAGGAGATCGTCATCCCCGAGGTGGGCAGCACGCCGATCAGAAACAGGCCCACAGCCCACAGCCCGTATTTTTCAGGGCCGCCGGAAAAGAAGAGCCATCCGGTAAAGTAGGCCAGCAGCGGGATCAGGATGAAATTGATCACCTGGGTGGTGAGTTGCAGTTTGGCGTCACTCCCCTTGAACACGCTTTTGACGTTCAACGTGGCCATCATCGGATAGACCATGATGAAGGTGACGGGGATGATGAACTGTTTCAGGGGCGCGGCATTGGATACGGCTCCGAACAGCAGCCCGATCCCCATCGATATCGGAATCGCCCAGACGAGATGTTTCTGCAGCAGGGTCAACAGCTTCCACATGGTTTTGCTCCCGTTTGTCGCAGTAGCGTTTCAAGGTGAGCGGCCCTGGGCCGCGTGTGCGGTTTCCTTTCCGCTGATCGTTTCGGTCTGTTACCATGGCAAATCTTGTGCCATCGCTGCAGAAGAATTATAACAGATTGTAATATTTAAATATTTTTCTAATGTTGACACGGTGGAAAGCGCCGGGTAGAAAAGGAGAAGAAAAAAGGTAACGTTACATAAACGCAACTGTAACGCTCGGAGTGCGGTAAATGAACGATCATACCCATGACCTTTGGGACATCCGCTTCGTCAACCAGATCATCGGTTCCATGGCCGACGGCGTCTTCACCATGGACGCCGAAGGGCGGATTTCCTCCTGGAACCGATCCATGGAGCGGATCAGCGGCTACAGCGCCAGCGAGGCCCTGGGCCAGACATGCCAGCTGCTCCAGTGCTCCCGTTGCTTTGGGAAAGCCTGCCCGGCGGGAATCGAAAAATGCAGGATCACCGAAACCGGATTCTCCGAGGCCAAGGAGTGTCAGCTTCGCCACAAGAACGGCCATGACGTGTCGGTGATCAAAAACGCCAGTGTGGTGAAAAACGAGAACGGGCGGATCATCGGGGTGGTGGAAACCGTGACGGACCTGACCGAACTCAACGAGGCCCGGCAGCTGGCCGAAGAAGCCGCCCTGAGGCTGGGGGAGATTCACCGGATCGACAACATCATCGGGAAAAGCCGGGCCATGCAGCAGGTCTTTTCCGCCATCAAGGCGGCAGCGGCCAGCGACGCCACCATCATGATCCAGGGCGAAAGCGGCACCGGCAAGGAACTGGTCGCCGGGGCCATCCACTTCAACAGCGAGCGCAAGGGCGCCCCGCTGATCACGGTCAACTGCAGCGCCCTTTCCGAGACGCTGCTGGAAAGCGAGCTTTTCGGCCACGTGAAAGGAGCATACACCGGTGCCGTGCGGGATCGGATCGGCCGCTTCGAGGAGGCCGACGGCGGCACCGTTTTCCTTGATGAAATCGGAGAACTGACCCCCTTTATCCAGGTCAAGCTGCTGCGGGTGCTTCAAGAGGGGGAGGTCGAACGGGTGGGGGATTCGAAAAGGCGCCGGATCGACATCCGGACCATCACCGCCACCCACCGCGACCTGTATGCCATGGTGCGCGAGGGGCGATTCCGGGACGATCTATACTACCGCCTCAAGGTCTTTCCCATCATCCTGCCCCCGCTCAGGGAGCGCCGGGAGGACATCCCCCTGCTGGTGAGTCATTTCCTCCGGAAGATGAACGAAAAGACCGGCAAGCAGATCCGCAATCTGTCCCAGACGGCCCTCCGGATGTTCATGGACTATGCCTGGCCCGGAAACGTCCGGGAGCTGGAAAACGCCATCGAACACGCCTTTGTCCTTTGCAACCGGGACACCATCGAGCCCCTCGATCTTCCCGCCGAGATCCGGCGGGCCGAGCCGACGGCGGTCTGCGCCACCCCTTCGGGCACAATCGCAACCATGCCGGCGCCTCGCAGAAAAAAGCTCTCCGAAGCGGCGCTGCTCGAACTGCTCGAGGCATGCGATTGGAACAAGGCCGAGGTGGCCCGCCGGGCGGGGCTCAGCCGCACGGCCATCTGGAAGCACATGAAAAAATGGGGCATCCCGCTTCAGCGGGAAGAAGAAAAGGAGCCCTAGTCCGAGTCGCCGACCACTTCTCCTTCGGGAACGGGCTCTCCAGGGCGCCAGGTTTCATACTCCCCGGGTCCGACGGTTTCGCCGGCGCGGACGGCCTTTTTCACCCAGACGACCCGCGTGTTGCACTCGGTTACGGTTCGACCGAGTTTTTTTTGCCGCTTTTCGAGGGCGTCCTCCGCTGTATCCCTGCGCCTGTGGATGGAGATCACCCTTTTCTCGGGTCGATCCAGCCGGTGTTCGTCGTAGATGAGGGCGTACATGTTTCCTCCATTGATGCCGTTTATCGTCAACCGCCTCCGCGATGGAGGGGTCCGCAGGCGGCCCCGGCATCGTCCACCGTTGCGGAAACGATCGGCAAGTCCGAAGGGCTTGCTCTTTTCCGGTCCCCATGACCTTGACGCTTCTCTTGCCGACAGGCCCTGCCTCCGGATGACCCGCTGTATCCCCTGTTCCAAAACCTCGTCTTGGCCGCTGGGCGCTCGGCCGCAGCCCTGACGACAGCACGTCATGCCCTGCCGGCTTCCGAACTTTCGGCTTTCTGCAGCAGGGCTTCCAGGGCTTCTTCGTCGCTGCTTTCATCCCGGCATTGACTGCAGGTTTGGCAAAGATATCGGCTCACCAGCGGCAGGAAGTTCTTGAACAGCAGGAGCCGCTGCACATCCGAGTCGCAATCGGAAGCAATGCAACCGCAGATGAACACCGCCATCCGGAGGGCGTATTCGGCGTCGGTCTCCAGGGGCCCGGATTCGGCGGCCGCCATGTGGCAGGCCAGCCAGGCGACCAAGCGCGCCCCGGCGTCGTCGAGACAGACGGACTGGTTCGCAAACGGCAGGGAAAATCGGTGCTGGCGGCATTGTTCGGCGGCGGCCTCTTCATCGATGCAGAAATTCATCGGTGCCCTTCTCCTTTCTTTCGGTGCCGGTTCATGCGGCTTGCAGTTTTGCAGCCTGCTCGGCCAGCAGGGACTTGAATCGCTCCAGGGACACCGCAGCCGGCTGAATCGGTATCCCCATCCAGTCGGAATACGCCAGGAACGCCTCGGGGTCTTCTTCCATGTACCGGTCCATGAAGCCGATCCCATCGAGAACGATCGCCCCGCCGGTATGCCGGGGAAAATTCTCGTTGGCCAGTCCCTTGTCCCACCCCTTGAACACCTTGTGCCGGAACTGGATCCATCCCGGCGTCATCCACCAGACCTTTTCGCCGTCGGCCATTTCCCGGGCGATCCGCTCCCGCTCCTCTTCACCGGCGATCATGTCCATGCAGTGGGTGGCCTGAATCCGGGCAATGGGCCCGCCGGCCCGCTGCTCTTCGATGATCGTCTGCATGGTGCGGGTCGGGGCATCGGCGTTCACGTAGCAAAACTTGCCCCCGTAGACGACCAGGACCTTGCCGGCCGTCTTGCGCGCCAGGCCGATCTTCTCGATGAGCTGGCGTTCCAGCTCCCGGATATCTTCGTGAAGACCCGGGGTGGTGAAAAAAAGGTGCCCTGTATCGAGGAAGCCCTCTTTTTTCAGGTGGTTCAACTCGAGGCTGACCGTTCCGCAGGAGACGATGGCGATATCGGCAAAGGATACGGCTTCCATGGTCTTCTCCTTTTGCTGGTTGCTGGTTACTGGTTGCCGGTTGCGGGTATCAGGGCTCTGGCATCGGCGTTTTCCCCAGCGATTGAAACCTGAACCTTTTCCAAGCGGCGAAGCCGCTTTTTAATAAATCGCGCAGCGATTTTATTTCTAGTACCTCAGCGCCAGCTGATAGCCGGCGTGAACCGCCGAATAGATATCCATGACATTATCCGCGTCTCCGATCTTTTCCACGGCAGGGACCGCAGCCTCGATTTGGGCGTCGGGCCCGGCGGCGGAGGTCATGCCTGAGGCCAGGATGACGGTCTGAAACGGGGCCAGATGAATCTTCTGCCCGTCTTGTTCCACTTCGACGCCGTCGGCGGTAAACGCCTTTACCGTCGTGTGGGGCATCAGCGTCACATTGGGCATCTGGTCGATCCGCATGAGGGTCAATTTCCGGGTGATCATCTCCATCATGCTGCCGATCGGATCGGTTCGCTTGGTGGCGGTCACCTCCAACCCCTCGGCTCCCAGCTTTTCGGCGATTTCCAGGCCGCTTCTGCCGGCCCCGACAACCAGGATCCGGGGCCCGGAAACGGGCTTTCCCCGGAAGTAATCGATAGCCGTCAAGGCGTTCTGGGTGTCGAGGCCGTCGAATGCGGGTATGTTCTGCTCGGCGCCCACGGACCACACCAGCAGGTCGGGGGAGATCTCCTTGACGGCGGCGACATCGACGTTTCGGCCGAAAACCACGGCAGCGCAGTCGGCCATGGCACAGGAAGCGAGGTGGTCGAGCCCGTCGCGCATCGCCTGCTTGCCGGGGGCCTGCCACGCCAGGTTGAACTGTCCCCCCAAACGGTCTTCCTTTTCCATCAGGGTCACCCGATGTCCGCGCCGGCTCAGGTACAACGAGGCGCTCATCCCGGCCGGGCCCCCACCGGCGACCAGGACCCGAAGCGGTCGGTCGGTTTTACCGATCTCGGCTTCGCCGATCTCCGGGTTGATATTGCATCCGATCGGCTCGCCGTTTTTCACCCGGTGCAGGCACCCCTGAAGGCAGTACCCGCAGGACTTGACCTCCTCGAAGGCCTCCTTCTCCCATTTTTCGATGAGATCGGGGTCGGCGATCAGGGGGCGGCCCAGGGCGATCAGGTCGGCGAGTCGGCCTTCCAGCACCCGGGCGGCTTTTTCGATCCGGCCCATGCGGCCGGCAGCGACGATGGGAAGACGCGTCTGTTTTCTGACCCACGCGAGGGCATCCAGCTGCGGTTGCTCCGGAAGCCGCGCATGGTGGAAATACCACGGCGGGCTGAAGCATGCCGAACCCATGCCCACATGAACGGCGCAGATCCCGGCGGCCTCGGCAAGGCCGAACAGGGGCGCCAGGTCCTTTTGACCGATGCCGTACTCCGGAGACATCTCGCTGCCGGAAATGCGCAGCATGCAGGGCACCCCGGGCGCACCCGCCTTGATCGCCGAAATCACCCGCTCGGCAAACAGCCGGCGGTTGTCGCCGTACCGGTCGGTTCGCTGGTTGATCTTTTCGTTGAGAAACTGGGAAACCAGGTACCCGTGCCCCCCCTGGACCTCGATCATGTCGAATCCGGCGGCAACCGCCTTTTCGGCGGCGACCCGGTATCCTTCGATGATCGTTTCGATCTCGCTTTCGGTCAACGCTTCTGCGGTCTGGCCCGTCGTGGGACAGGTGACGGTCGAGGGCGCCCTGGGCGGAGCACCGGTGGCTTTCGGATTGGCCGCCGCCCCGGCATGATTGAGATGCAGGCAGGCCAGCCGGTTTTCGCCGTGGATCACATCGACGATTTTTTCGAGTTGGGAAACGCTGTCTTCCAGGTGGATGCAAAGCTGCTTCGGATGTTCCTTGCCGTCCGCGGTCACCGCCACCGGTTCGAGGATCACCACCGCCGGCCCGTTGTGGGCGATCTGCCGGTAATAGCGCACATGACGATCGGTCACATTCCCCTTCGGTGTGCCGTAGGCGGTTTTGATGGGCGGAAAAACAAACCGATTGGCCAGCGTCAAATTCCCCAGGGTCATTTCGGCAAACATTTCCTTCATCTGCCCTCCTCCTCGCTGTCGTTCTGTTGAGGTGCAAAAGGCGCAAAAACGCACCGGCGCAATAATTCCGATATCGATTGTATGAATCAATAAACATGCCATCCCGGCCTGAAGGGGCCGGGCCAGGGGAAATTTTCTATAATAAATTGAAATCATTTGATTTTATAAGATAACGCGGCTTCCGACAGCGCTTGGTCGAAAATCGTTACCCATGTAAATGTAACGCAAGGTAACGTTGTTTTACCGTTTCCGGGCAAGCGGGGTTGAAACAGCAATGTCAGGCGGCGGACAGGGCGGGCAGCGGCGAGGCTTGCATGAAACTTCGATCGAAGTCGAGGTTCTTGTAGGGCGCGACCTCCGCTTGCCGCGGCGCAGCTGCGAAGCAGCGAAGACTGTTGTCGTGCCGCACGGAACGGCAGGGACGCCGTTCCCTACAGGGACAGGGGCTCCGACCAAAGCTTCTGTTTTTGATCAAACAGGCCGGCGAGGCGGGCAGCGGCGGGGCCGGGATGACGGCTGCGCCGTTCGGGTCATACAGAAAAAAAGGCGCGGCCCGGAAATACAAAATCTCCGGGCCGGCGCCGGGAAACAGAGCGAGGCAAGAATGGAGGGTTCATGCCGATCCCACTCTTCTGAGATTCATAGCAACAGGCGTGCCATGGGCTACTGCCGATGGGGGGCAAGCACGTCGCGCTGCAGATCCAGGCCGTATTTCCTGATTCGATTCCAAACCGTCACCCGGCTGATGCCCAGGTAATCGGCCGTGCGGGTCTGATTGCCGTCAAAGCGGCGCAGGGCCTCGATCAGTTCCCGTCTTTTGCGCTCGCCGCGGGACAGGGTCGGGTCCGGTTCCGGCCGGCAGGTTGCATCCGGGGCCGTCAGGACATCCGGCGGCAGATGCTGCGGATCGATGGTTCCACCCGGGCAGGCCACGAACGCGTACTCCAGTGCGCTTTTGAGCTCCCGCACGTTTCCCGGCCATCCGTAGCTCATCAGGGCATCCATGGCTCGGCTGCCGATGGCGGAAACCGGCTTTTCGCTCTTGAGCCGGATTCGCCGGAAAAAGGTTTCGGCCAGCAGCGGAATATCCCCTTTTCGCTCCCGCAGCGGCGGCACGATGATCGGCACGACGTTGATCCGGTAAAAAAGATCCTCCCGGAACCGCTTTTCCCGGACAAGTTTTCGCAGGTCCCGGTTGGTGGCGGTGATGATCCGCACGTCCACGTGAATGGGTCGGTTGTCGCCCACCCGTTCGATGACTTTTTCCTCCAGGACCCGCAGCAGCTTGACCTGGGTGGACAGGGGCAGGTCCCCGATTTCGTCCAGGAAGATGTCGCCCCCGGCAGCCGCCTCGAAACGACCGACCCGGCCCTGCACCGCCCCGGTAAAGGCCCCTTTCACGTGGCCGAACAGCTCGCTTTCCAGCAGCGACTCGTTGAGGGCCGCGCAGTTGACCTTCACAAAGGGGCGGTCCTTGCGCCCTCCGGTCTCGTGGATGGCCTTGGCGATGAGCTCCTTTCCGGTGCCGCTTTCCCCCAGGATGATCACCGGGGCGTCGGAAAGGGCTGCGTTGGTGATCAGGTCGAAGACCTTCTGCATGGCCGCCGTGGTTCCGATGATGCCGTGAAATCCGTCCGCGGATCGAAGCTCCCGCCTGTAGGCCTCGATGGCGGCGTCCTTTTCCATGATCTCTGAAATGTCGGTCATGGTTTCCACAGCGCCGATGACATTGCCCGCCGCATCCTCGAGCAGGGAGGCGTTTTTCAACACGTGGATGTACGTCCCGTCTTTTCTCATCAACGTGCAGCGGCGCATCTCCACGCCGCCGGTTTCAAACAGGTTGCACCAGCGCTGGCCCTCACCCGCCCGGCAAAGCTTGCAGATGTCGCAGTTGAGGGTGGTGCAGGACTGGCCGATGAGCCCGTCGCCAACGTAGCCGGTCATTTTCAGCAGCGCCTTGTTGACCTCGACGATGGTGCCGTCTGGATCGACGATCATGACTCCGTCCTGGATCGTATTGAAGATGGTTTTCCAGTAGGCGTTGAGTTCGTTTTTTTCCATGGTCGCCCCAAGTGTTAAAATATTAACAAGTGTTCAGAATTTAATTGAACACCCTTTAACAGTTGAACACCTGGCCGTCAAGTGCAACGACCTCCCGGCGGGGCCGGAATCTGGTCAGGCAAGGGCATGCAATTGAATTTTGATGGTTCTCACAAAGGCCGAAGCCGGCTTTTTCGGTCCTGTTTGTAAAAACTAAAATCGAGTTATTTCAGAATTTTACGGGTGAAGGAGCAACTCCGGCACGACGCTTCGGGGGTTGTTGCGATTTTGTCGAGGCCAGACCGCCTGGACCCCAAAAATTTTTCCCGGGCCTTCATTTTCGTGGGGGCGGCAGGTTGGCATCAACCTTGCTCATACCGGGGGACCAGTCAACCGGGTGTGAACGAAAGGAAAGAAAGTGCACCAGATCGATCTCCGTGGTTCCATTGCGCCGCTGAGCCTCCTTAAGATCACCTTTGCCTTTCGGGCGGTCGAGCGGGGCGAATGTCTGGAAGTCGTCAGTGACGACCCGGCCCTGCGCAAGGAGATCGACCAGGTGCTGAGACGGTTTCCGCACACCGTGGAGCGCATCGAAAACGAAGCCGATTTTTTCCGCATCCGAATCCGGAAGAATTCGACGCAAGTCAACCTCAGCAGCCATACCCAAAACCTGTAACCGTCAAGGAGGCCGAAATGTCCGAAATCGATCTGAACACCATCGAAGTCAGCAGCACCGTCGATGCCAGGGGCAGCGCATGCCCCGGTCCTTTGCTGGAAGCCAAAAAAGGAATCGGCAAGGTCAAGGTGGGGGAAATTCTGGAAGTCTACTCCAACGACTCGGGAACCCGCAACGACATCCCGGCATGGGCGAAAAAGGTGGGCCACAGCTATCTCGGGTTGCTGGAGGCCGACGGCTACGACAAGCACTTCGTGCGCAGAGCCAAATAAAAAGGGAACGGACCGGTCATGGCAGATTCGAAACCGGAGAAAAAAGAGGGCAAAATCCTGATCCTGGCCACCGAATCGTGCGCCTATCCGGGCGCCAATTCGGTGGGTCAGGCCCATTCCACCTACCCTGCCAACACCTTTATCCTGCGGGTGCGCTCCCCGGCCCTGTTTCCGGAAAAGTTCTACCTGGACTGCTTCCGCAAGGGGATCGGGGGGATCATCATCATGTCCTGCGGAGAGGAGTGCCCCTACGAGGGCGCCTACCACGCCATGGCCAAGCGCCTGGACCGCGTCTATGCGATGATGAAGCAGGCCAGAATCGACATCCGACGGCTGCGGCTGACCGCCATCTGCACGGTCTGCAACCGGGCCTTTTTAAGGGAGGTCAATGACATGAACGCCCTGATCCGGGAACTGGGGCCTGCCCAGGTCGAGGAGATCCCATCGGCGGCATAAAGGGCCGGAAAGGGGAACAGGAAAGAGGCTTTATGGAAACCCAGAAAGAGCGCGAATTTGACGCCGTGGTGATCGGCGGCGGGATCGCCGGCCTCCAGGCGGCCCTGGACCTGGCGGACCAGAACTACACCGTCGCCATCGTGGAAAAGGATGCCTCCATCGGCGGGAAGATGATCCGCCTGTCGAAGGTCTTTCCGACCCTCGACTGTGCAAGCTGCATCACGACCCCCAAGATGGCGGCCGCCGCCCATCACGAAAACATCACCCTGTTTACCTACTGCACCCTGAAGACGCTCGATCGGGAAAAAGGCGGGCATATCGAAGCCGAAGTCGTCCAAAA
This sequence comes from Desulfobacterales bacterium, assembly GCA_050115795.1. Classification (GTDB taxonomy): domain Bacteria; phylum Desulfobacterota; class Desulfobacteria; order Desulfobacterales; family CAFBRK01; genus JAIPEL01. The sequence goes on along the minus strand of JASFPT010000057.1, from coordinate 4,492 downwards.
CCCCCGCTTCGTGGACCCGGACAAATGCATCGGCTGCCGCCAGTGCGAATACGGGTGCCCGGTCTACGTGCCGGACCCCGAGCAGGGCAATTTTTCCATGCGAAAGGCGATCTACATCCCCTTTTCAAACGCCATTCCGCAGCTTGCCCTGATCGACGAGGAAAACTGCTCGCTGTGCGGAAAGTGCGCCCGGGTCTGTCCCACCGGCGCCGTCGATTATTTCCAGCAACCCGAGTCGTTCGTGATCCGCGCCAAAACGGCCGTGCTGGCCACCGGGTTTTCCCTCACCGCCATCGAGCAAAAGCCCCAGTATGGTCAGGGAAAGCTCCAGAACGTGATCACCTCCCTTGAAATGGAGCGGCTGCTGGCTCCCCACGGCCCGTATCAGCGGGTGATCCGCCCGTCGGACGGAAAGGAGCCGGAATCGATCGCCTACATCCAGTGCGCCGGATCCCGGGACAAGAGCCTCGGCGTGCCCTATTGCTCCAGGGTTTGCTGCATGTACGCCATCAAGCAGGCGATGCTCATTTCAGGAGCCCTCCCCCTGGCCGACATCACCATTTACTACATGGACATCCGGGCGTTCGGAAAAGGGTATGAACAGTTCTACCAGAACGCAAAGGCCATGGGGATCGAGTTCGTCAAGGCGAAAGTGGCCCAGATCGAGCAGGGCCCGGACCAGAACGTTACCCTCCGCTACGAGGACCAGGAAGGCTCCGGCGGCGTGTTGACCCGCGACCACGACCTGGTGGTCCTGTCCCTGGGCATGGTCCCGGAATGGAATCCGGCCGGGATCTGCAACGTCTCCTGCGGACAGGACGCCTTTATCCAGTCGGTGATGCCCAAGACGGCCCCGACCGTGACCAGCATGGAGGGGGTTTTCACCGCGGGTGTGGCCGCCGGCCCCAAGGACATCGTCGACACCATCGCCGAAGCCGGCGCCGCCGCCATGGAGGCGACCAAGTACCTGAGCGCCGTCGGCAAACAGAAAGCCGCCTGATCTTCCGGCACGCGAGGTGCCCAAGCAGAACCGGAGAAACTGAAATGCCGTCAAAAGCAGAAGAAAAAAAGGGTGCATCGAAAGTCGGCGTCTACATCTGCCACTGCGGTGGCAACATCTCAGACCACGTGGATGTCGCCGCCGTCGCCGAAAAGGCCGGGCAGATCCCCGGGGTTTCGGTGGTGCACACCAACATGTTCATGTGCTCCGACCCGGGCCAGGAGCTGATCCAGGAGGATATCCGGTCCGGGAAGATCGACCGGGTGGTGGTGGCCTCCTGCGCGCCCAGCCTGCATGAGCTGACGTTTCGAAACGCCATCAAGCGGGCCGGGATGAACCCGTACCAGTACGAACATGCCAACATCCGGGAGCAGGACAGCTGGGTCCACCACGGGGATGCGGCCACGGCAAAAGCGGCCACCCTGGTGGCGGCCGCGGTGGCCAAGGCCAAAAGCCTGTCCCCCCTGGATCCGATCCGGGTCGATGCGCACCGCCATGCCACGGTCATCGGCGGCGGGATCGCCGGACTCCGGGCGGCCCTGGACCTTTCCCGGCAGGGAACCGAAGTGGCCCTTGTGGAACAATCCCCCTTTTTGGGGGGCCAGACGGCAAACCTGGACAAGCTGTTTCCCACCGGGGAAAGCGCCGCCGACCGGATCCGGGAGATGGCCGACGAGGTGTGCAGCGCCCCCCGCATCACCGTGTATTCCTGCAGCCGGATCGTTTCCAGCGAAGGGTATGTCGGCAACTTCCGGGTAACCATACGCCGGCAGCCCCCCGAGTCGCAAAAAGACATGGAAAACCTCGGCAAGGCGAAAAAGGCCGGGGCCGGTCCGGGCGGTTATGTCCCGTTCGTGGGGTATCTGCCGTCCGGCCCCCCGACCCGGGGCGAAGACCGGGTGGTGGACACCGGTGCCATCGTATTTGCCACCGGCTTTGAGACCTATGTCCCGCGGTCCGGGGAATTCGGCTTTGCCGAGCATCCGGAGGTGATCACCCTTCCGGAGCTGATCCGCCAGATGGCCCTGGCCGAAAAAACGGACGACCGGCTGGTCATCAACGGCCGCCCCATCCGTCAAATGGCCCTGATCCACTGTGTGGGAAGCCGCCAGATCCCGGGAATCCATGAGCCGGATGAAAACGGACGGCTAAACGAATACTGCTCCCGGACCTGCTGCGCCGCTTCGCTTCAGGCGGCCGTCGAGGTAAGGACGCGCCACCCGAAGACCCACGTCCTGGAGTATTACCGCGACATCCGGACCTACGGCCGCGGCCAGGAAGACTTCTACGAGCAGGCCTCGGGAAAAAACGTCCTTTTCTTCCGCTACGAGGCTGAAAGTCCCCCGAAGGTGGAGCCCGCACCTGACGGCGGCTACCCCCTGAAGGTCACGGTGACCGACTCCCTGACGTTCGGCGAGGAGGTCTCGGCCCTGGTGGACCTAGTCGTTCTGGCCGTCGGAATGGTCCCGGCAAAGATTGCCGATCTGGTGGAGATGATGAAGCTGCCGGTCGGTGCCGACGGCTTCCTCCAGGAAGTCCACCCCAAGCTGCGCCCGGTGGAGCTGGCCAACACCGGCATTTTGCTGGCCGGAACCTGCCAGGCGCCCATGGACATCACCGAATCCTGCGCCGCTGCCCAGGCCGCCTCGGTCAAAACGGCCGCGCTTCTCTCCAAAGGCTACGTGGAGCTGGATCCGTTCGTGGCGGCGGTCGACACCGGACGCTGCACCGGCAGCGGCGCTTGTGTGGAAGCCTGCCCCGTGGAGGCCGTGAAGATGGAATCGGTCGTCATCGACGGCGCCCCGGCAGACCGGGCAACAGTCAACCCCGCCCTGTGCACCGGATGCGGGGTCTGCGTGGCCGCCTGCCCGGCAAACGCCATCGACGTTGCCGGCTGGACCCTGACCCAGTACGAGGAGATGGTGGACGCCATCGCCGCGGCCTGATGTGCACTTCAAGTTTGCCGGCGCCGGTGACAGACCGGCGGCCGGCCTGCAAAACGGAAATCATGACATGAGCGACGAGAAAAAGTCCGACAAAGAAGCGCTGAAGCAGCTCAGAGAAAAAAGAAAACGTTCGGTGGACCGGGCCAAAAAGGCCATCGGAGCCCAGGCCAAAATCATCAAGTCCATCCTTCAGGCCATGGGGAACGGAAACGGGACCGTTCCGGAAATCGCCTCGGCCACCGGCCTTCCGACCGCTGCGGTGCTTCTGTACGTGGCGACCTTGAAAAAATACGGCAAGGTGGTGGAGGGCGCCAAGGACGGCGACTACTTCCGCTACGAGCCGGCCCAAGGCTGATTGCCGACAACGTAAAGACTGCAACAGCATCGGCGATGGAGAATCATCATGACGACAATGGTCGATCCCGGGCTTTTGCCCGGCCTTGAGAAATTCGGGGTAAAAGACGCCGCCACCTGCTTTAACTGCGGCAACTGCACGGCGGTCTGCTCCCTGTCCAGCGAATCCGTTCCGTTTCCCCGCAAGGTGATCCGCTATCTTCAGATCGGGGACAAACAACGGCTCATGCAAAGCCCGGAACCCTGGCTCTGCTACTACTGCGGGGACTGCAGCCAGACCTGCCCGCGGCAGGCCGACCCCGGCGAGGTGATGATGGGGCTGCGGCGCTATCTGACTTCGCTCTATGACTGGACCGGCATATCGAAGCGGTTTTACACCTCCAAGGTCTTCGAGGTTTTCGCCATCTTCCTGGTGGCGGCGCTGGTGGGGCTCGGGTTCTACCTTTTCCACGGCCCCATGCTCACCGACCGGGTGGCCCTGAACGTCTTTGCCCCCAATCGGGTCATCGAGGTGCTCGACCTGATCCTGCTCGGGGTGCTTTCCTTCTTTTTGCTGAGCAACGCTTACCGGCTCTTTACGCGGGTCGTGGGAGACCCCGCCCAGTACCCGGCGCCGGGTCAAAGCGTCCGGCAGCGGTTTACAGGCCTGCTGATCCGCGGCGTGCCGCTGCAGTATTACCTGAGCGAGGCCAAATCCTTCATCGTTCATTTCCTGACCCAGAAGCGCTTCAACGCCTGCGGCACATCTTCCCAGCGAACCCAGTGGATCGTCCACCTGCTGATCATGACCGGGTACTCCACGGTGTTTCTCCTGGTGGTGGTCGGCATCCGGTGGTTTCAGCGCGACGAGATTCTCCCCCTCTGGCACCCCATCCGGCTGCTCGGCTACTATGCCACCTTCGGCATTTTGTACGGAACCACCTACGCCATCATCGGGCGGCTGAAAAAGAGCAAGCCGGTCTACAGTCGAACCCATTCGTCGGACTGGGCGTTTCTGATCCTGCTGTGGCTGACGACCTTCACCGGTATTCTCATTCACTTCACGCGGCTGCTGGAGCTGCCCCTGACGACCTACTACACCTACGTGATCCACCTGATGATTGCGGTTCCGATGCTGGTGCTGGAGGTGCCCTTTGCCAAGTGGACCCACCAGCTGTACCGGCCGCTGGTTCTGTACCTGATGCAGGTACGG
>JASFPT010000056.1:0-17951 GCA_050115795.1 Desulfobacterales bacterium | reverse complement strand
CTGCGCGCCGTGGGGGTGAAAAAGGGCCGGCATCGAATCAAAATGGAGTTTCGGCCGAAGATGGCACTCGCCGGGTTCTATACAACCCTGGCCGGGTGGCCGTTGTTGCTGGTGGGCTGGGGGGGAGCGATGCTGCTTTCCGGGAGAAGGCGCCGCGCACGGGAGATCTTCCGGTGATAATCCCGGGGTCGTTTCTCGCGCAGCGTAGAGTTAGTCTGCCATTGCGCCGGCGATGTTATTCCCGGTTTTTCAGCAGCACCCGCAGATTCTGTTTTGCCACCGCCGACTGCGGCGGAGTGCGACCCTGTATATCTTCTCCGCCCCGGCCCCGTCTCCGGTTCGTCAGATGAGCACACCCAGATTGATGTAGACCTCCGCAAAACAGGACCGGGACGTATCAAGCCGCAGAGACAGGAAGGTGGCAGCAGCCCGAACGCCGACGCTGAGGATCGCGGTCGTCTCCGGAACCGTGGCCGGATACAGATAGGCAGGGGAAAGGTCCGCCGGCCAGACGGCTTTGAGCAGATCGGTGTAGCTGGAGACCGCCAACCCGGCCGCCAACAGCGGCGCAAAGAGGAAAAAGGCCTGAATACGCGGTCTTGAGGAAATGAAATTCTGCATCGGCCCGGTGGTTTCGAATTTTGTCTCGAACGTGCTATAAGAAGCCTTTCGCGATCTCTTTTGTAACGCATGCTGGCCGAGGGCCGCGGTGCGACACGCAAAAATTGAGGCCCTTTCGTCTCCCGAAGAGTGCTATGTTGCATTCTGAAGCAAAACAGAAGTGGGGTATGGCCCTGGCCGTGATGGGGCTGCTGCTTCCGTTTGCCGACAAGGCCTTCCACATCGACGATCCCCTCTTTGTCTGGACCGCTCGGCAGATCCTCCGCCATCCCTTTGACTTCTATGGCTTTTCCCTCAACTGGAACGGCCTCGTCGAACCAGCGTACCGGATCATCCAAAATCCACCCCTCAACGGCTATCTGATCGCTGCGGCTGCCGCCTTTTTCGGCGAAACCGAAATCGCGGTTCACGCCGGGATGTCGCTGGCAGCCCTGGCCGCCGTTTTCGGCGTCTATCGCCTCGCCCGTCAACTGACCCAAAGCCCCGCATGGACCGCCCTCTTTGCAGCCGCCACCCCGGCCTTCTGGATCTCGGCCACCGGGGCCATGGCCGATGTACCGCTTCTCGCATTGTATGTGTGGGCCCTGGCCCTGTGGATCGAGGCCCTCGCAGAAGACCGCCCCGGAAAGGCCATGGCCGCCGGTGGGCTGGCCGCCCTTGCCTGCCTGACCAAATACTTCGGGTTGACCCTGGTTCCGCTGATGGCCTTCCATGCCTTGGCGACGGGAAAGTTCAAACCGAGATGGCTTGCCGGTTTGCTGCTTCCCCTGGCTGCCGTGGCCGGCTACCAACTCTTGACCTGGTTCTTATATGGCCGGGCCCTTTTCTTCGATGCCGCTTCTTATACGCTCGGCTTCGCAGGAGGGCGAGGCGGAATCGTCTCCCGTGCCCTCCAGTGTCTGGCCTTCGTGGGGGGGGGACTGGCCGGACTGATCTTCTTGGCGCCCCTGCTCCACCGGGGGCGGGTCTTGGCCGTCGGCGGGGCCTTTGCAGCGGCACTCGTTATGCTGGCGTTTGGTTTGGAATCGAATGGGGTGATCGAGGTTGGCGCCCTCTCCGGGCTTTCCGGATCGGTTCGCCTGCAGTTCTGGATCCTTGCAGCGGCCGGCGCCTACCTGATTGGAATGGCCACCGCCGAAGCGTCAAACCGCCGCGACGCTGCTTCACTGACACTGCTGTTGGCGGTGTATGGAACCTTCTTCTTCGCCGCCTATCTGAACTGGACGATAAACGCCCGGATAATTCTGCCGATGGCACCGGCGGTGGCCGTTTTGCTCCTGGGAAGGACCCCGTTGAAGGCAGCGGCAATGCGTCCCACAGCCACGGCGATGGCGCTGGCACTGGCCGTCCTGTTCTCCCTCCCTTTTTGTCTGGCCGATTACCGGTTTGCCGGAAACCAGCGGCGGGCCGCCGCAGACCTTCACCAAACACTCTCACACCGCCACGCCTCCATCTGGTTCCAGGGCCACTGGGGATTTCAGTACTACATGCAGCAAAAAGGGGCCCGGCCGCTTGACTATGACGATACGGTGATCCGGGCCAACGACATCGTCGTTGTCCCTTCCAACAACACCCTGACCACAGCACTTCCCCCGGATGCCTTCCATGTGGCCGGCACGCTTCGCTATGCGGGCTTTTCTTGGGCGGCCACCATGAACAGTGACGTGGGTGCCGGATTTTACGCCGCAGAATGGGGCCCGCTTCCCTATGCGGTGGGTCTTTCACCGCCGGACCGTTTCACCGTCTACCTTGCCGGCCGCTTTGAGAACCCGGAATCGGCCGTGACCCCCCTGGCGCGGCTTCTTTCGGAGGCAAGCCGTTGAAAAAAGTGGCACAGAACATTTTGCTGATCGTCGGGAGCCTTCTGTTCGCGTTCATCGCCCTGGAACTGGGGCTGCGCATCGCAGATGGAGAATACCGTTTCATCCGCTTTCTCGGAGAGGAGCGGACCCTGTTCAAGTCGGCCTATCCTTCCCAGTATGACCCGCTTTTGGGCTGGGTGCCCCGGGAGGGTCGGACCAAGGGCGAAAACGTTTGGGGAAAAACGGTTACGATTTTATCCCACTCGGTCCGATCCAACGGGACACCCGTCGACGCGACACCGGACCATCCGATTCTGGCCGTAGGGGACTCTTTCACCTTCGGCGACCAGGTATCGGACAGCGAAACATGGCCCGCCCAGCTCGAACAACGCCTCGGAAGACCGGTCGTCAACGGCGGGGTGTTCGGCTACGGTCTGGATCAATCCTTTCTGCGGGCGACGCTCCTGGCCGAAATCTATCGGCCCGAGACCCTGATCCTCGGATTGATCCCCGACGACATCGAGCGCTGCGAGCTGTCCGCACGACAGGGCGCATCCAAGCCCTATTTCGTTGTTGCCGGGGATCGTCTCCGGCTTCGAAACCTGCCGGTTCCCAAGCCGACGCACGAAGAGCTTCGGGCCTCGTTCCGGGAGCCTTTGTCGAGAAGCTATCTGATCCATCGGCTGATGATGCGCTGCTGCCCGCACTGGTGGCTGATGGGGGTCACATGGGCCACCTTCTACTCGGCCCACCGCATCCACGACCAGGGCGATGCGGTCGCCTGCCGGATCCTGGCCGAGCTCGATGCATTCTCGAAAAGGGCGGGCATCAAACGGATTCTGGTCCTCGTCCAGTACACCCGAAACCCTTCTCCGGAAAACCTGGATCGAATCGAAAAGCTCAAAGACGGCTGCGTGAAAGGCCGCCGGGTCCGAGTGCTCGACCTGAAAGGGCCGCTGGACGAAGTGCGGCAAAACGACCCGGACCGATATGCCCGGTTTTTCGACCGCCACATGACTGCAGAGGGAAACGCCTTCGTGGCGGCCCGCATCGCAGAAGCGCTGCAGGAGCCTTGGGAGAAACCGTGAGAAGAGCCGACCCCGGAACCGGACCCGCGACGGGCAGCAGCAGGCAGCAGGCGACCGCCAGCCGGGCCCGCACCGTCATCGGACGAATCCGGCTCCAGCCATATGAAAAGCAACTGTCGGAAGACTGCCTGAGATGAGCGCCGAAGCGTCGACAAATAGCCGGCCATTTACTCCGGGGCCCTGGCTGGTGGCAGCGGCGCTGTCCATCGCCGCAGCCGGGATCTATTTCGGGGTGTGGCATTTTGATTTCGTCAACTTCGACGATCCCCTTTACGTGACGGCAAATCGACAGGTCCAGTCCGGACTATCGCTGCATACCCTGAAATGGGCCTTTACCGGCGCCACATCCGTGACCAACTACTGGGCACCGCTGACCTGGATTTCCTTTCTGATCGACTTTGAGATTTACGGCACCCATGCAGGGGGCTACCACCTGACCAACCTCCTGTTTCACATCGCAAACACCCTGCTGTTGTTTCGCCTTCTCCAGGCGATGACCGGCACCCTGTGGAAAAGCGCCTTTGTGGCGGCCCTTTTCTGCGTCCACCCGCTTCACGTGGAATCGGTGGCCTGGGTGACCGAGCGAAAGGATGTGCTCAGCACCTTTTTCTGGTTTTTGACCATGGCGGCCTACGGGGCGTATGCAAAACGCCCCGGACTTTTTCGCTATCTTGCAGTGGCCGCGTCTTTGCTGCTGGGCCTGATGGCCAAACCGATGCTGGTCACCCTTCCCTTTGCCCTGCTGCTGCTCGATTGGTGGCCCCTTCACCGCCTGCAGCGGCTTTCCGACGGAAAAACGCTGCTGCGGCTGGTGGCGGAAAAAATCCCTTTTTTCCTGATGATCACCGTTGTCAGCGTCGTTGCTTTCACCGCCCAGCAAGCCGGCGGGGCCGTAAAACCGACGACCCTCTATCCGCTGGAGGTGCGGGCGGCCAACGTTCTGATCGCCTATTGCTGGTACCTCTACAAGGCTCTGTGGCCGACCGGGCTTGCTGTGGTCTATCCGTATCCCGCAACGCCGTCCACGGCGCCGGCGGCTCTGTGCGGGATCCTTTTGCTGGCGGCGTCGATTGCCGCAGTTGCAGCCGGGCGACGGTTGCGCTATCTGCCGGTAGGCTGGTTCTGGTACCTGGGTACCCTGGTCCCGGTGATCGGATGGGTCGTGATCGGTCAGTACGCGGTTGCCGACCGCTACAGCTACGTTTCCCTGACGGGCATCTTCATCATCGTCGCCTGGGGGTTGGCGGACCTTGTATCGGACCGGGGGCGGACAAAAACCGTACTTCGGGGGGCCGCCCTGACCGTGCTCCTGGCACTTTCGGTAACCGCCTATCTTCAGGTCCGGCACTGGCGAGACAGTCTGACCCTGTTCGAAAACGCCCTGAGAGTGACCGAAAACAACTTCCAGGCCCACAACAACCTGGGACGCGCCCTTTTGACCCAAGGCCGGATCGAGGAAGCCCAACGCCACTTTGAGCGTGCCCTGCAGATCCAACCCGGATACCTCCTGGCCCGGATGAACCTGGCCACGATCCAGGCCCGCACCGGCAAACCCGAAGCGGCGCTGGAAAACTTCCGGAAGGTGCTCGCCGCCGACCCCCGCAACGTGCCGACGCTCTATAACCTGGCCCGGCTTCTCGTGGACCTGGGCCAGGACGATCGGGCCGAATTCTTCCTTCGCCAGGCCGTCGACCTCGACCCGTACCACGTCGACGCCCTTCGGCTCCTTTCGGTTCTGTCCGGCCGCCGGGGAGGGATGGCGGCCGCCGAATCCTATATTCGACGAGCCCTTGCCGCTTCGCCGAACGATGCCGGAATCCAGATCGCCGCAGGCGAACTGCTGATGGCCCGGGGAAAGACCGATGAGGGCGGCGCACTGCTGGCGCAAGCCATCTCGGAAAGCCTATCCGGCGGAAAAACGCCGGTGCCGGAGGTGCGCCGCGCCGTCATCCACCTATGCCGGTCCCTCGCCGCCCAGGGCAGGACCGACGATGCCCGAAAGCTTCTGGAAGCGGCCCTCGAGGCCGACCCGAATCAACCCGACCTGGTGCAGCTGCAGCGGTCGCTTTTCCAAAAGGGGCCATAGGGTTGCCGCAAATCGGATTTTCCGATAGAAGGCAACAGATCCGCGGGCTGCGAAACCGCAGCCGGCGGCAATCGGTGAAGGAGGCATCCGTGACCGACCCAGACCACTACCGGCAGGACGCAACATTTCAGAAGGAGCCGGCGCCCGCCGCCGCCCAAAAGACATCCCGGTTCGACGCACCAGGTTTTGCCCGAGACTTTCTCACCGGGTGTCTGGCGCTGGCGGCCGTCGCCGTGATCGGCCTGGTGCTGGTGCCGGTTTTGATCATCGTCTTCAAGCTCAGTGCCCTGATGGTCGTTCCCCTGGGACTTCTGGCCATTTTTGTGATCCTCACCGCCTTTTTGGGCCGGATCATCAACCTGGTTCGGGGCCGATGGCCCCGCTAAGTCGTGAATTCGCTCCTGGGTTGATTCATCATCTGTTCAGATGGCGATCGGCATGGGCGCCTGTGAGAAAGAAATCCGAAATTCGGATTTCGTGCTTTTTCGACCTTCAACCGCATATCTTCGCTTCACCTTCCCTGTTGGTAAAGATCCGACGCCCCTAACTTCCAAACAGAAGAATGACCACGGCCCCGGAGACCATCAGTGCTGCACCGGCCAGGCGGATGCCGATGCGCGCCTCGCCGAACCAAATGCCGCCGAAGAGCACCCCGAACAAAACGCTGAGCCGTTTGATGGCGATCATATAGGCCGCCTTGGCCATGGCGATCGCATAGGCGTGAAGCACGCCGTGGGCGAAAAACAGCAGTCCGGCCACCGCGCCGTTGACCGGATGTTCTGCCAGGCGGCGGAGGGGCACCCGGCCCGCCCAGCAAAGCCCGACGGCGAGAAGGAGGCTGAAGCCGGAGAAAAACGACAGGGTGAAAAACAGCGGCGAAGAGTGAAGAATTCCCTTTTTCCCGATGACGGCTGCAAAGCTGAACAAAAACGCGACAAAGAGCATCTGCCGGGCTCCCGGCTCGGCTGCAAACGCCCGCAGCGGAGTGAGCAGGCGCCGGTCCTTGGGGTCGATGTTCAGCACGTACCCGCCGATGCAGGTGATTCCGATCCCGACGGCCCCCCAGATGTTGGGCAGCTCACCGAGAAAAATTTTGCCGGTTGCAATCATGAAGGCGGGGGTGAAAGCAAGATACGGCACGGTCAGAGAAAGGGCGGAGGTGCGGATGGCGTTCAGGTAGATCAAAAACGCGATCATGTTCAACGGCAGGGAAACCAGGTAGCACGATAAAAAAACCCGGTCGAGCGCAGGGACCGGGATGAAAACCAGGGCCAGGGCGTAAAAGGGAAATCCGTAGGCCATTGGATAGGCCGCCATGGCCCGCAGCCCCATGTGGGAAAAATGCCGCTTGATCCAGGCGTCCTGTGAGGCGGCGGCAAAGGCCGTCATCAGTGCAAGCCAGGGCCAGAGCATGCAGCCTCCCTTTCGATCCAAAACCGCTCGCAGACGCAGTGGGCCGCCCCCCGTTGAACGAATTCGATGATCTCCGGCAGCGAGATCCGGTCGTTGAAGCCGCCCAGATGGGGTCCCGTGGCCAGGGGGATGTCGCATCGGCCCGGCACCGCATGGGCAATCCGCTCCGGGGGCAGCCCGCCCTCTTCAAGCGCCTTATGAAATTGCGCAGCCGACAACCGCTTTTGGTCGCCCGCCCGCAGAATCTCTTCCATATGCCGGTCGACGCCCATTTCCTCGATCATCCGGGCTGCGAGCCGGGCCGGATCGAAGCAGAACACCCCTGTAACCGAACGCCCCGTAAACCCTTCAAAGTAGCCGGCCAGCACGCGCCGGATCAGCCGCCCGAGCAGTTCCGGGTCGAAAAGGTCCCTGGCGTCGTGGGGGCGGCCGCTGGCGTCTAACCCGATGCGGGTCGAATCCCGATATCGGAAAAAGCTGGCACCCACCAGCAGCAGTCCGAGCAGATGGCTGCCGATGCAGAAAAACAGGCGTTTTCCGGGCCTTCGGATCGGCTCCAGGTGCTCAAAATCCCGCAGACCGGATGCGGCAAGGTTCGGATAACGGCTGGAGGCCAGCCACCGGTCGAGGCGACCGCCCCGGGGCCATTCGTATGCACCGCCGTCTGCCCGCCGGCCGGCCTGGGCGCGGTTGTGAAACAACGGAATCGGTGCGGTGTGCACGATTCCCATGGCGGCAAGCCGGCCCAGCAGCCAACTGCAGCGCTCGAGGATTTCCAACAGGGCTTCGGCTTCGATCCCGGCTTCGTTGGGGTAACGGAAGTAGTCCGGGTGGGCGAAAAAGGCCATGGCGCGCCTTGCTGGCCGGGAGTCGACCGGCGCGCCGGATCGGCCCAGGGTAAACACATGGCCGCCGGAGACGGAAAGCGGCTCCGGGATGTCGAACCGGACGGGAAATGCGGGCCTGAGACGGGCCAGGCGAACCATCCAGTCGGCCTCTGCGGCGAGAAGCCTTCCGCCTTCGACCGTCGCCGCCTCCTTGACGACAAAAAGCCGTTCCGGTCCGGCGGCAAAGATCCGGCTCCTGCCTCGGACCGCTGCCGGTGCAGCGGCCGGAATGCCGGCCAGCTTGAAAACCGAACGCCAGCCGATGCGCGGAACGCGATCCGCCGAAATTTTGCAGGCACCGGGTCCTCTTACGGAAAGGGGAAGCCCGCCCAGCGCCTCTGCAGCGGCGCGCCGGGCCGGAACCGGGCCCCGGTCCATCGCCGAACGAAGGGCATCTGCAGCGGCCCGTCGGCATTTCAGGGGCGCACGCCGCCCGGCGAGCACAGCAGCCAGGGCGTCTGCCGCAGCGCGGTACAGGGAAAGGACCTGGGTCTCATTCTGATGGCACCCGTCGTGAAGAAGCGACGAAAAAGCGCCGACCGTAGATTCCGGGACCTGCCGGGGCGAATCGGCCGCCTGGCCGGCCAGTGCGTGTATCGCCACCAGTCGCCCGGAAATGTCCAGATCGGCTCGGACGAGATCGGCTTCGAGGCGGCGCAGGGTTTCCATTTCGGGAGACATCGGTCGTTTGAAGTTCGCCGTTATTACGTGTAATTTCAAAAAATCCATAGCACCGCTGCTGGAAAGCCGGGAGGCCGGGAAGCCAGGACGCTTGCCAGCAAGACGCCATCTATCCATAACCGGAAAGGCAGACCTCTGTGCGATCCAATGAAAACGGCTGCTATTTTTGCCCTTTGCAATCCGGGTTGTTCTCTTGAAACCGATGGGGCAAAGTGACGCAATCCTGCTGTCTGCCGAAGCGACTCCCCGAATCGACACACCGGGTTGTGCTGCCTTCTGCATCCGAGTCTATTGCGGTCAAGCCTCCCGGCATCCCGGCTTCCCGGCCTTTCAGCCGTCATAGACGGGCTTTTATCGCCGCTCCAGTCGCGCAACCGCCTCCACGTGAAAGGTGTGCGGAAACATGTCCACCGGTTGCACCTCCCGGGTCTCGTAGGCCTCGGCCAGCAGCCCCAGGTCCCTGGCCAGGGTGGCCGGATTGCACGAGACGTAAACGATCCGCTCGGGCAGCACGGCAAGGAGCTGAGCAACCACGTCCTTGTGCATCCCGACCCTCGGCGGATCGATGACGAGAAGGTCGGGTTTTTCGGCCAGCATCGGGAGGGTTTCGCGGATGTCGCCGTGGATGAATCGGCAGTTGTGGATGCCGTTTTTCCGGCAGTTGCGCTCTGCATCGGCCACCGCACTTTCGACCAGTTCGATCCCCGTCACCCGGGCGGCGCCTCTGGAAAGCCACATGGCGATGGTGCCGGTTCCGCAGTAAAGATCGACCACCGATTCACTGCCGGAGAGCCGCGAGAATCGCTCCACGACCCGGTACAGTCCGGCGGCTCCACGGGTGTTGGTCTGAAAAAAGGAATTGGCCGACACTTCGAAGGTCAGATCGCCGATCCGCTCTTCGATGACCGGGTCTCCGGCAAGCAGCCGCTCGCTTTCGCCTACGGCGATCCCGGCCTTGCGGGCGGTGATGTTGTTGACCACCGACGTTACCTCGGGATGATCGGCCCGAAGGGCCGCCGCCAGGTTCGCGAGGTTCTCGGGCCGGTCCTGGGAGGTGACCAGGTTGACCATCCACCGGTCGAAAGCCACCGAATGTCGAAGCACGACAAAGCGCCAATAGCCTTGGTGGGAGCGCAGGCCGTAGACCGGCACCCCGGAGGACCGGATGTAGGAGCGAACCGTTTCCAGCAAGGCATTGCCCGCCCCGGGCATGAGCAGACAGGTTCGGGTGTCGAGCACCTTGTCAAAGGTACCCGGCACGTGAAGCCCCACCGCAAGGCTCCGGTCGATCTCCTCGTTTCCGAGCTCCTCGGACAGCAGCCATCTCCTGTCGGAGCAGGTGAACTCCATCTTGTTCCGGTAACCGAACCGTTTCTCGGACGGGAGAGTTTCTGCAACCGGCACCTCCCGGATCTGGCCGATATGGGCCAACGCCTCCGCCACGTGCCGGCGCTTGTATTCAAGCTGGGTCGGATAATCGACGAACTGCCACTTGCACCCCCCGCAGGTGCCGCTGTATGGACAAGGGGCGACGACCCGGTGGGGCGACGACTCCAAGATTTCCAGGGTCCTGGCCTCGGCATATTTTTTTTTCTTCCGGTAGATGCGCACGCGGGCGGTGTCTCCGGCGATGGCCCCGTCCACGAAAACAGTGAACCCGTCGGGCTTGGCCAAGCCCCTTCCACCGATGGCGATATCGGTAACCGTCAGGATGAGTTCCTGGCCTTTTTTCATGGGGTCGACTTCCTGTGCATCAGTTGCATGTGCGAGGTGCCAATTGCCTGAACGGGGTGCTCGCGGTTCAAGGGGACTGTTTTGCGCCCGGCGCGCGGCACTGCCCGTGTTTGGGGGCGCCGAGTCGGCCTGTCTTTTCCAGGTCGGACAGGACATGCCAAGGCAAGGTGCCACGGCGTCTTTGACGTTTTAAGAGGTTGTCTATACTATCAAAAAACGTTTGAAAGCAAGGCGTTGCTATGATTAACTCAGAATACGTCGATATTGGTGAGCCGATTGAATTTTCAGCAGACGGGCTGGTGCTCCGTGGCCGGCTCCATTTGCCGGCGGTGCCCCATCCCCCCTTTGTGGTCGGCTCCCATGGTCTTTTCAGCAACGGGGATTCCCCGAAGCAGCTGTCGCTGGCCCGCGAATTGAATACAGTCGGCATCGCCTTTTTCCGTTTCGATCACAGGGGATGCGGGCAAAGCGCCGGACGTCTCGAGACCGATACGTCCCTGGCAGCCCGCTGCGCCGATCTTCGCTGTGCCGTTGAAACACTGCAACGCCGGTCGGATTTATCCACCCGTTTCGGCCTGTTCGGCAGCAGTTTCGGCGGGGCGGTCTGTCTCTCTCTGGCCCCGGAGACGACCGTTTCGGCCCTGGTCGTCAATGCAGCCCCTGTTCGGAGCCGGTCCCTGAACGAGGGCGAAGTCACCGCCGGCGGGCCTGCCGGAATAGACGGTTCCTTTTACCGGGAGAACCTGCAATTTGATGTTTCCGAAAAGCTCTCTGCGATTCGGACGGTCTGCGTATTCCACGGCAGTGCGGACCGCGTGGTTCCTGTGGAAAACGGTATGGAGATCTTCGAGCGCGCCGGCGATCCCAAGAAAATCGCGGTCTTTGAAGGCGGAGATCACCGCATGAGCCGCGTGTCGGACCAGCGCCGGTTCGTTCGGGAAGCGGTGGCGTGGTTTTGCCGCCATCTGGTCGATTAGGGGGGTCGAATTTGCTTGCGGCGTGCGCCATTCGTTGGACAAGCAGGGTTCCAATGCCTAAAATTGCGAGAGCCCGAAAGTCCGGAAATGACTTGGCCGAATTTCAACTGAAAGGCGGGAGCTTATGCCTGAAGAGCCCTCAAAAAAATTTGTTCGAAGAGCCTTCGTCAAGACCGCCCTGCGAAGGGTCATCGCCCTGACCGCCATTGCCGGACTCATTTACGGTCTGGCCGCCATGGTCTATGCCACCCAGACCATCTTCAAGGTCAAGAAGAACTATGCGATGGTGCTGGAAAAATTCGGCGGTCAACGCCAGGCGGTCACTCGGGTCGGCTGGCACGTTCGGCTTCCCTTTTTCACCAGCATCGAGCAGGAAGTGCCCCTGATGAACCAGGTCCTGCACCTGTCCGGCCACATCGAGCCGATGCGAATCATCTCCAAGGAGAACGTGGCGCTGTGGACCTCCGGGGTGCTCACCTATCGGATCCGGGACCTGACCAAGTGGGCCATCGAAAATCTCAACCCCCAGACCCTGCTGCAGGGCGATTACGACGGAATCGTCAAGGACATCTTGCAGGCCCAGGAGGTCAACGCGCTGGTCAGCGACCGGGAAGCGATCAAGGAGAAGATCTTCCAGGCGCTCAAATCCCGCCCCATCAACGAAGGGGGCCCCACTCTGGAAGAAAAGTACGGCATCGAAATCGTCAGCTTCGTGCTCAAGGAAACCCGCTTCGGTGACAAGCTCATCGAGGCCACGGAAGAAAAGAAGCGCCGACAGTTGATCGCCGAGGCGGAGAACTACGCCGCGGATCAGGAGGCGAGCCGGATTCGCAAGCTCTATGCCGCCTATCTGGACGGGATTCAGTCCCTGCAGAAGGCCGTCGGCAGAGCGGATGGGACCACAGACGTCGCCCTGCTCGAATTTCTGACCCAGCAGAAGTGGGCCACGGCCTATGAAAAGAACACATCGGGCCAGCGCACCGTGGTCATCCAGAACACCCAGTCGAGTCCCGGCCTGACGCTGCCCGCTCCGGAGCCGAGGGCAGAGGAACAAAAGAAAGAAAAACAGGACGCCGGCGGGAAATGACGCGGACGCGCTGGCCGTGTCCTTTCGGCATGAAGCGCTGCAGCCGGTTGCGGCGCTGACGGCGCCCGGCAGTCCTCTTCGGGCCGTCGCGGGGAATCGGTGAAATGGCTGTTCGAAAAACAAAGGAAAAGCAATATGTTCGTCTCCCGGAAAAACGAATCCGGGAGATCCAGGAGCTGGTTGCGTCCTGGCCCTACGAAACCAAGGCATTCATGCGCGCCCGGCTCCACCAGTACCGACCGCCTTCCGATTTTTTCAGGCGCCTCACAAACGGCGTGACCTCCATTTTCTGGTCGTCGAGCGAAAAGCACTTCGACATTCTCAGGGATCCGAAAATCGTCACCGACTGGCAGCGGCGCTTCGAGCTCTCCGGCCAGACGAATCCACAGGACGCATGGAACAAGCTTCTCGAAAAGGAGGTGTCGGCGAAAGATTACGCGTATCTGCTGTCCCTGCTCGACCGGGAACTGTCGGATGTCCATGTTCCGATCGAACTGCGGGAACTTTTCGAAAAGGTGTATCGGGCGCACCTTCGCAAGGAATACCTCTCCGACCACGGTGTTCCCAAGGCTCCGCTGATCCTGATTTCCGGTCCCAGCGGCAGCGGCAAGACCTCCACCCTCACGGAAACCATCGAGCAGGTCGTTTTTGAAAACGAGGTTCTTCCGGAGATCGATCTGAAGCAGAAAAAAGAGGAGTTGCTGGCCGACGAGCCGATATGGAAAAGCCTCGATGAAATCGACCCGGTTCTTTCCGCCGAGATCGAACGACGAAAAAAGCTCCGCTTTTACAAGACCCTCTCCCGGATTCCATTGATCCGCCGCCTTTTCAAGCAGCGGATCACCCGAAACCTTTCTAAGCTCGAGGAAATGGGGATTCCGCTCGATTACACGATGGTCACCCCCAACGATTACCAGACCGCCCTTGCCGGAGAGCCGGGCAACTATCTCAAAAAGGCGATGGGCGATCCGCTTACCACCAGCATTCGTCACTTGGAGGAGGCCCACAGCGCCTTTGGCAAAGCCGACGGGCGGCAGTCCGGCGTGGAGCGTCAGCAGCGCAGCCTGATTGACACGGCCAACATCGTCATCGACGAAATCATCAACGGCCGAAGGGACTGCCTTCTGATCGCCACCACCGATCAACCGGAACGATTCGACACCGCGATCTACCGCCGCTTCGTGGAAAAAGGCAAGGTGATCGAAATCTCCGAATTCTGGAAAAATGCGGACAACCTCATGGCGATCGTGGAACTGGAACTGAAGCGGAATGACATCCGGATCGATCGTCCCGGGGCCCTCGCCTGCCACCGGGACTACGCATGCCTTTCGCCGGAAGATGTCGACCGGGTCGTGGAACAGATATACGCCATCTTCGCGGAGCGGACCCTGAAGATCATACCGGCTTACGTCCGCAAGTTGATCGGCTCGGTCATCGAGATCCGGAATGACTTCCGTCCCGAATACCTGGAAGATCCGGTGCTGGTTCGCCGGGCCTTCGAACTGGTGGCGAAGAATTCTTTCGGAGACCTGTACAGCAAGTTCGTCGATCGCATGGACCGCCGCGTCCGCTGGGAGGAGTATGTGGGCGGGGTGAAAAACATTTATTCGGAGATGGTCAACAACTGCCTTTTCTATGGTGTGAGCGAAGAAAAAGGCGTGGTCCTCAACGGTCCGCCGGGAAGCGGAAAGACCTTTTTGGTGCGTTCATGGCTGAGCGAAAATGACCGGGTACACGACATTTCGGCAAGCCCCAGCAGCCTGCAGGACCCGGTGAACCCCGTTGACGGAGCCGTTGAAAATCTGGAAAAAATCTACGACATCGCCAAGATGATCGCCCCCACACTCGTCTTCTTCGACGAGGGAGACTCCCTGGCGCCGAAGCGGAGCCCTTCCGGCGGTTCTCCCGCCGACAAGCTCACCAATCGGTTCCTGAGCATCATTGACGGCGAGCTCCCTTTAAACCGGGTCTTCACCAGCCTGACCACCAACCGCCTCGATATTCTAGACCCGGCCCTGATTCGTTCCAAGCGCCTGAAGGTGCTGGAAATTTCCGGCCACCTGGGAAAAGGGGAGATCCGGAAAATCGTCCAAAACTGCCTGGAGAACGTCCCCCTGGCACCGGGGGTGGAAGTGGACATGATCATCGATTCGGCAAAAGGCGTCTGCTACACGCCGGCCGATTTCGCCGCTTTCGTCGAAAAGGCCCGCAGCCTTCGCAGCACCGAATTCGAAGTGCTCCAGCGCCTCCGGAACCTCGCGGGTGAAAACAGCGAAGCCCGACGCAACTTCCTCAAGTTCAATTACAAAACCCTGACCGGAATTCTAGAGGCGGTGTCCGCTCCAGAAGAGCTTCGAACGGCGGTCCGAAAGGACCCGGATGTTTTTTCAAGGCGTTTTGCAGAGATTCTCGAGCTGCTGTCCAGGATCCAGACCCTGGAAAAATATCCCCTGATCACCTCTCACCTGATCTCCGCCCGCCGGGAGATCGCCGAAAGCCCGGTGAAAAAGGGAAAGGTGCAGCTGGACGAGTTTCTGGAGGCCGAGCTGAGCCAGGAGCCTCAGGTCGGTTTCATCATCGGCGTCGGGGCAAACGATGTGTCCGGCATGCTGCTTCCCATCGCCACCAGTCTCACCTACAGCCTTTCGACCGAACGGGTGCTGGTGACCGGAGCGGTCTCTTCTTCGGCCTCGGCCGCAGCCGAACTCGACATGGCGGTTCAAATGACCCAGCAGTCGGCCAAAGAAGCACTGACCATGGTGAAAAATTACGTCCAGGGGCTGGCCCCGAAGATCAGCATCGCCAAGCTGCTGGGAGAATTTCTGGAAAAGTACACGATCCACCACCAGCTTCTGTCGGCTTCCTACAATGTGGGAGGGCCTTCGGCCGGCTATGCCTTGGCCCTGAACACGCTGTCGGCCCTGCTGCTGATTCCGATCTACCACGATTTCGGGATCACCGGAGCCCCCTGGACCAAGGGTGTCAAAAAGGGAGAAGTGGGCGGTTCGGTCATTATCGGCGGGCACAAGAAAAAGGCGGAAAAAGTTCTGCTCCATCTTCGCAGGATGTACATGCCGCTGCAGAACTACAAAGACCTGGAGCTGGAGTTTCTGCTCAGCTACTGGAGCCAGGACAAGGACATCCTGGGGGTCACCCATTTCGGGGACCTCGTGCCCGAGGTGGTCTGGCTCGGGCCCGATTACGAAAACACCCTTCAGGAGCTGATCCGGCTGCGCATCGAGTACAAGCTGAACAAGTACAAACAGCAGGTTTCGCCCCATTCGATCAAAGAAGAGATCCTCCAGAAGAAGGAGACCCTGAGGGCCCATGTGGAACGGGAAATCGTAGACCGGATCGAAGCGATCCGGCATTATCTGAGAAACCCGGTCAAGGATCCGCACCTGTCGCTTGAGGAAATCTTTCGGGTGGGGGACCGAAAGACCCGGCAGGCCTTTTCCCCCTTTCGGACGTTCATGGCAAAGATCCGCACCCTCGGGTAGCGGGGTCCTCTCCGGGGATCGGCGATCTAGAAATGCCCGGCGGCGCTGTCGTGCCGTTCCGGTCTATACCTCAACGAAAGGGGAATGATCCCCATCGTCCCGCGCCGAACAATAAAATCACTCGCGCGATTTTATAAAAGGCGGCTTTGCCGCCATCAGACCCGATAAGCTTTTCATCGGGCGAACAAAGAAAAGTAGTGGATTTTTTTCTGTGTAATGTTGAACGATAAACACTTGGGAAGGCCCGATGGCAGAAAAATTGAACCTGGGATGTGGAGAGTTTCACAAAGAGGGGTATGTCAATGTCGACTGGGAATCCGTCACTCCACCCGACGTTCGGCATGACCTGAACCGGTTCCCTTACCCCTTCGAGGACGATACCTTCACCCGGATCGAGGCCGACCACCTGCTGGAACACCTGGAAGACCCCTTCGCCGTCATGCGGGAGCTGTATCGGGTGGCCCGCCACGGCTGTCGGGTCCGCATCCGCGTCCCCCACTTTTCCCGGGGGTTCACCCACGCCCAGCACAACCGCGGATTTGACGTCTCGTTTCCCCTGTATTTCGACCCCGCCTTCAAAGGCGGCTACCAGGGAGTTCCCCTGCAGCTGTTGGACACGCGGCTGCGCTGGTTCGCCCAACCGTATCTGAAAAAGACGGTCGTCTCGGCCCCGGTGTTCCATCTGGCCCGGGCAGCAGGAGCGGTGCTCGACTTTTTGGCCAACCTTTCGCCCTATGCCTGCTCCCGGCTGTGGTGCTTTTGGGTCGGCGGTTTTGAAGAGGTGGCGTTCGAGTTCAAGGTGGTAAAACCCGATTCCCTTCCACGTAAAGAGCCTTGACCCGCCGAAGGCTGTCCGGAAGCCGTTCCGGTCCCCCCGTACAGACGACGAAGCTGGCCGGCCGCCCCGCAGCTACTCGTCTTCCCGCCCGCTCGAGTCCGAGCAGCCGCGCGCCCTTCACCGATGCACAGCAGACGGCCTCCTCGATCGAAAACCCGGCTGAAGCGAGAAGGCGGATCTCCTCGATGCACCCGGAGCCGTGGTGAACATTGAGACTGCCCGCATCGCTTCCCGCGGCCACGGTCACCCCCAGCCTCCGGGCCGCCTCGATCTGGCCCAGCTGGTGTTCGAGGTTCCGGGCAGCGCCGGCAGCCTCCCGGGAACCGGCCGGAAGACTTTCCGCGTAAGCCTTCATGGTCACGGCGGTGGGCACCCAGACGGTTCCCCGCTCGGCCATTCGCTGCAGGTTTTCAATCCCCATGAAAAATCCGTGTTCGATCGAATGACAGCCGGCGGCTACAGCCATTCGCACCGGTTCCGGTCCGTTTGCATGGACCATCACCTTCCATCCGCGCCTCCGGGCCGCACGAACGGCGGCCGAAAGGACGTCCAAGGAGAATTGGGGGGCGGTGGTCTTACCGAAGGAGAGCAGACTGTTCAGACCGGAGTTGACGATTTTGACGTGGTCGGCGCCGTCGGCTTCAGCGGCGATCGAATCGGCCAGGGTTCGACCGGCCTCCGGAGGGCGGCCGATCAGTTTTCCATATCGCCCTGCACTTCTGAAGGCCCTTCCCGGTGATCTCACGGTGAACCAGGCAAACCGCTTGGGAAGAATTTCGCTTCGGTAGCGCAGCGCGTGACCCCGGGCGTCTCCCCCGTCCCGAACCGCTGCGATCCCGCAGGCGGCGTACCGGCCGATCCGGGCATCGATTCTGGGCAGAATTTCCTCAAATCGGGCTTCGAGCTGCTCCTGCCGAACCCGCGCGTCGGTGGTCCCGGACATGAACAGGTGAACGTGGCTGTCCACCAGGCAGGGAAGAACCGTGTCGCCGGAAAAATCGAGAAGATCTTCTTCCGGCGACACCTCTTCAGAAGAGCAGATCCCTTGAATCTGACCGTTTGCGATCTTCAGGGCCTGGTTTTGCCTCGCCGGATCTCCCGTACCGTCCACGAGCCAACCGCCCAGGAGGGTGCAGTCCTTCAAATCCACCGAATCGATTTTACGGTCTCTCATAAAAACCGATCAAAGCATAACCGCTCAAAAGCTCAATAGCTCACCAGCTTAACAGCTTACCAG
>JASFPT010000055.1:0-18502 GCA_050115795.1 Desulfobacterales bacterium | reverse complement strand
CATGTTTCAGCCTTTCCCGCCGCTGCCGGACCTTCCCGCCCGGTTGTCGATGCCGTCGCAGAAAACCGGCAGTCTTTTCCTTTGAGCGTGATTCCGGACAGATAGCGGCTTTTCGGTCCACCCGAATGCATTCATTGGATTTTTCATCCCCGGTGGCACGCATCTTGATAGGGTACGGAAGAAGATTCCGGCGCGGGGGCGCAGGCGCCAGCGCCAAGCCCTTTACCCCCGCCGGAAAGCACCCGGGGGAGGGACCGATGGAAGGGTTGCTTTTCATCGACGACGAAGAGGGGGTGCGGCGCTCGGTGATCCGGGCGCTCAAACGGGAGCCCTACGAGATTTTCACCGTCGAGGACGGCCGCAAGGGGGTTTCCTTCGTGGAAAAAGACCCCGCCCGGGTGGGCACGGTGATCTCCGACTACAAGATGCCGCACATGGATGGTCTGGAGGCCCTGACCCGGATCGGGTCGATGAATCCGGAGATCACGCGCATCATCCTGACCGGATACGCCACCATGGACGCGGCGATCACCGCCACCAACGAGGGGGTGGACGGGTTTCTCACCAAACCCTTCGACAACACCGAGCTTCGCGCCCAGATCCGAGACATCAATCTTCGCAAGCGTCTCCGGCAGTTTGTTGCAGAGCCGATCTACCGGGAATTGGAGCGCTCCCCCTGGGCGCTTGCCCCGCGCTACAACGATGTGACGATTCTCTTTTCCGACGTCCGGGGGTTTACGGCCATGGCCGGGCAGGTTTCTCCCCAGCAGCTCGCCGATTTTTTAAACCACCGCTACTTCATTCCCATGGGAGAGATCGTCTACGGGTTCGGCGGGACCGTGGACAAGCACATCGGCGACAGCATCATGGTGGCTTTCGGCTCCTTTGCCCCCCGGGCCGATGATGCCTGCCGGGCGGTGCAGGCCGCCACCGCCATGCAGGACCGGGCCGCGGGAATCGATCGGGAGCTTCAAGACGAAGGGGGGCCGCTGCGGCTGCGAATCGGAATCGGAGTGGCCAGCGGGGGCGTATTTTCCGGGGTGCTCGGATCGCTCCGGAAAAAGGAATACACCTGCATCGGCACCGCAGTGAACGTCGCCGCCCGCCTCACGGCCATGGCCGGTCCGGGCGAGATCCTGATCAGCCGCGCCAGCTACGAAAAAGTGGCGGAAATGATTTGCGCAGACCCGATGCCGCAGGTGGCCGTGAAAGGGTTTTCCCGCCCGATGACGGTGTTCCGGGTCTGCTGACCGGTTTCCGGATCCGGCGGCATCGCCGCTGCCCCCGGGTCAGTCCCAAAGATGAACCATGCCTCCTTGGACTGAACACCCGCCCCGGGGGCCGCGCCGCCGGATCCGGATTATTTTGGGTTGATGGGTTGGCCAATGCAGTGAGGGATTGTCATACATTCGTTCCGTTTGAGCAGCCTCGGGGTTCTCGGCAGGGAGAAGCGCCGCAGCAGAAACACGGTTGTTTGACAATCCCTATAAAAAATCTCTCAGAACATCTGGACCCGGCAAGCAGTGCCATCCATGAGATCCAAACGCTCATCTGGCAATAACGGCAGACGCCGGACGTCCAACTCGCCAAAGGCGAGCAAGCTCTTGTCCGCCTCCGGCGGATCCAACGCCGAATGCGGCCCGCGTCTCAGGCGAGGCCAGGGCCTGTGTCGGTGAGGCAGAAGTTTTCATCCGCAAGGGCAAGCCTGTCCTCCAGGCTCATTTTGCCTTCTGGTGTGAGGCCTGGTCGCCCTTTTATTCGACGTTGAACGTTCGACGTTGAGCGTTGGACGTTCGTTTCTTAGAGCGCTGGGGCCCGGTATTTTAAGAAGGAATGGACAACCCCATCCGCATCCACAGAAACACTGCAATCGGAACGTCATTCTGACAAGCGCTATAGAAAGCCGGTAGATCGCAAACGTGGGGTCCCACAAGGCCCGTAAGGGTATTTCCAATTTAACCAATCAACGAATAACCGATCATCTTGCGACCACTTCCCCTCTGTCTTGCAAATGCCCCAGGGAGATGGGAACCGGCAAAATCCCGTCGTCGCATGCCTACTGCGCCGGGCGGATCGTGTACCCCGGCGCAAGGGCCCCATTGGAGGAGATCACCGCTGCCGTGGCCCGGTCCTGTTCAACCGACACCACCGAGATCCGGGCCACGACCTTGCCCGGCAAAAAGAACCGCTGCCGGTCTATCCCGTCCATCTCTTTGCCCGGGGCGTAGACATCGAATTGATCTCCCGTTTTGATTCCGACGTTTTCACCCGCGGCGATCTGGACCGGGTTTCCCCCTGAAAGCAGGAATCCCTTCCACGGCAGCGCCTCGAGGGCATCACAGACCGATTCGGCCAGATCCTCGGCGGCATCGTTTAAGGCCTCTTCCAGATCGGAATTGGTGATCTTTCCCTCTTTTTGGAGGGTCTCCAGATCGAATTCATCGATCTCGACTTCGTCAGCGACGGTTTTGTCCAATACTTTGGCTCCGGTCTCCATGTCAAAAGCCGAGATGCCCACGTTAAACTGGACAAAGCTCTTCGCTTTCCTGAACCAGAGGATGCCGCGCCGCTCCGATTTACCGCTGATATCGTAGATCGTTCCGAAGGCGATGGCGTTGGCGCCGCTGCGGCGGCCGATTTCGGCGATCGCCTGATTGTCGGTCAGGCCCGGTTCGATTTGCGGGATCTGCGACAGCCCCTCCGGAAAGCGGGTATCGCCGGGGGCAATGAGTTGTGCGCGGTCGCATTCGTCGGCAAGGGAAGCTGCAAGCGTCCGCTCGAACATCGAAAGGTAATCCTGCTGGCTGAAGGCAGATCGGTTTTGCACCGGCGCGAGAAGAATTCGCATCTGATATTTTCCGCCCCCGGCACCCCACCACAGGCTCCGGTCCCGGGTTGCATCTCTGAAATCGGAATACAGGCTGCAGCCGGCGATCGACAATACGGCGGGCAACGCAGCGATCAGCAGAAGGGCCGCAGCAATCAGGCGGCTTTTTCTCATCGGTCGCTCCCATAGGTGGCTGTCACCCGGGTGGTGATGCCGCCCCGGGAGGTGAAGATGCCGACAACCTCCATTTGCTTCGGCGAAAGAACCGCCACCAGGTCATCGAGGATCCGGTTGACCAGGTGCTCGTAGAAGATTCCCACGCTCCGGTACTGTAGAAGGTAGTATTTGAGGGATTTGAGCTCGACGATCTTGCGGTCCGGGATATACCGGATCCGGATGGTCCCAAAGTCCGGCAAGCCGGTCATGGGACAGACCGAGGTGTGTTCGGGTTGTTCGATGACGATGTCGATGTCCCGCCGCTCGCGATACAGATAGTCGAGCGGCTCCAGGGGCTCGGTGGAGACGATCTCCGGGGATTCGATGCGGTAGGGCGGCGGCCTGTCTGACGGGTGTTGCATCTGCCATTCTCCTGACCGGCCGGAGCCGGCGCGGTGTTGAATACGTCTTCGTTGGGTGCTCGGCGAAATGAACCGGTTGGGCCGAGGTATAAAGAAAACCCGGCACGGTGTCAATCCGTCGTTGTTGACAGCTGCCGAAGTTCCTGGTAGCAAATCCAGGCCTTTTAACACAATCGGGAAAGGAAACCGCCATGGCCTCGGTCGACGAGCAGATTCTCCGGGCCGCAAAAGAAATCGCGGTCAAGTTCATCGAGATGGGCCGGCTTTCGCCCAATGCCTTTCCCGATTTTTTCCGCGAGATCTACAAGACCATTGAACAAACCGTCAAGGTCGGCTCCGCCGCCGGCGACGCTCCGACCCCGGAAGAACCGCCCGAAAAAGATTGACTCTTTTTGTCCGCCCCCGGGCCCCTGCCGGCTCACGGAGGCACGGAAGTGGTCAGCATCCCGCCGTCTTCGATGACCAGTCCCCTGGCCTCCAGCTCCGACAAGAACCGATCGTACACCTCTCGTGCGCCCTGGCCAAAATAGCGGCGGACGGTGTCGCCGAACCACGGTGCCCCCTGAAGCAGATCGAAAAACCGGTCGGCCGCCACCTGCCGGTGCATCAGAAGGGTGTAGATCATGATCTTTTTCATCACGTCTGCGCCGATCCGTTTCCGGTCGGCGAGAAAGCCTTCGATCCGGGTTCGGGTGCGTTCCACTGCGCCGGCAAAATCTCGAAAGGGGGCGCCGTGACCCGGATACACGGTTTCGACCGCAAGCGATGCGATTCGATCCAGGGAGTCGGCCATCTCCAGCAGCGCCCGGCTTCCTTCCACCGGTAGGGTCATGACGGCCATGTCGTTCTCCCACAGGGTGTCGGACGAGATCAGGATGCGGGCGCTTTTGCAATACAGCACAATGCCGTCGGCGGCATGACCGGGGGTGTAGATCACCTCGAATCGGTGGGGACCGATGCGGAGCCGGTCCCCGTCTTCCAGGCCGCGGGTGCACGTGAAAAAGTCCGCATCCTGGCGGTAGTAGCGCCACCACGTGGCCCAGTCGTCCCGGGAGTCGATGAAATGCTTGCCCACCCGGTGCACGGCGATGCCACAGCCGGAGGCCTCCTGAATCCGGCGGTTCCCCCCCACGTGGTCGCAGTGGCAGTGGGTGTTGACAATCAGCCCCACCTGTTGCGGAGAAACACCGAGCGCCTGCAAATGCCGGAGGGTTTCCGGATAGCCCGCCTTGTAACCGGTGTCGATCAGGACCGGAGGCTCGCCCCGCCAGACGAAATGATTGGCATTCAGATAGCCCCGTTGAATAAAAAACAGCTCTTCTGCAATTTCCACCGGTGCCATGGCCCCTATCCCCTTGGGATTCGTCAAGGCCAAAACTGTCACAGGGCAGAGGGGTTGTCAAAAGGGGGGGCATGGTGGAGCCTCTTACTGAAAGTTTGTTCATCCCTTCCGGCTGACGCCTTCCACCCCTCAGAGCCGGCCTCCTTCCAATAAAAACAAAGATTTTTAGCCGGGTTTCTCATTTTTCTTGACAGCGGAAACCGGGGGCTGATAAATGAATGAGTATTCATTCATAAACGTTCGGGTGCACGGGAGGACGAGCTCATCAAGCCGAAAGCCAAAAACAACGACAAGTATCATCGGATACTGAACGCCGCGGTCAGGGTGTTTGCAGAGCAGGGGTTTTTCCAGTCGACCGTTTCCCAGATCGCCCGGGAGGCTCAGGTGGCCGACGGGACGATCTACCTGTATTTCAAGAACAAGGACGACATCCTGGTGCAGTTCTTCAGTTTCAAGACCACCCAGGTTTTCGAGCGGTTCAGAAAAAGCGTGGACGAGGCCGACTCGGCGGTCGAAAAGCTTCGCAACCTCATCCGGAGCCACCTGGAGGCCTTCCAGCGGGACCGGAGCATGGCGGTGGTCTACCAGACCGAAACGCACCAGACGAACCGGCCGGCAGAGCCCCAGATCAAGGCGATGTCCAAGATGTACATGGACATCATCTCCGAGATCGTCGAGCAGGGTCAGCAGGAGGGCAGCATCCGAAAGGACCTGTATCTCGGCCTGGTGCGTCGCTTTATCATCGGGGCCGTGGACGAGGTGATCAACTCCTGGCTCCATGCCGAAAGCGAATACGACTTGGTTTCCATGGCCGATCCCCTGGTCGACCTGTTCATCCGCGGCATCGGCACCGACGACGCGGTCCAGAAATAGAAATCACGGCCCGGAGCCGTTCAAAAAGGGATATTGAAAGAAAAGGAGAGGGCTACCATGGCACAGCTCATTGCAGACCGACGGGACATCGATTTCGTTCTCCACGAGCAGTTCGAGGTGGAGAAGCTCGCCGAGCACGAACGATTCGCCGAGTTCAACCGGAAAGTCATCGACATGGTCGTCACCGAGGC
Organism: Desulfobacterales bacterium; assembly: GCA_050115795.1. GTDB lineage: Bacteria > Desulfobacterota > Desulfobacteria > Desulfobacterales > CAFBRK01 > JAIPEL01. The sequence continues at coordinate 12,691 of JASFPT010000055.1, read as the reverse complement.
CCGGAACCTGGCCATCAAGGAGATTTTGCCGACCCGGGAACCCAGCGACCGGGAGGGTTGCGTCTTTGAAGACGGAAAGGTGACGGTTCCGGATTGCTTCCACCGGGTATGGGATCTGTACAAGGAAGGCGAATGGCTGGCCATGCCCGAAGACCCCGAATACGGCGGGCAGGGGATGCCGACCGTGGTGGCTCTGGCGGCGAGCGACTATCTAGTGGGCGCCAACTACGCCTTCATGATGTATTCGGGGCTGACCCACGGAGCCGGAAAGCTCGTGGAGGCTTTCGGTACCGAGGCGCAGAAAAAACTGTTTCTGAAAAAGATGTACACCGGCGAGTGGACCGGAACGATGCTGCTCACCGAACCCGAGGCCGGGTCCGACGTCGGCGCCCTGACCACCACCGCCGTGAAGAACGCCGACGGCACCTATTCGATCACCGGCAGCAAGATCTTCATCTCCAGCGGCGAACACGACATGGCCGAAAACATCATCCATCCGGTCCTGGCCCGGATCGAGGGGGCGCCGGCCGGCACCAAGGGGATCTCGCTGTTTATCGTACCCAAGTACTGGGTTGAAGAAGACGGGCGCATCGGCGAGTTCAACGACGTCGTTTGCACCGGCATCGAAGAAAAGATGGGCATTCACGGCAATTCCACCTGCTCGATCACCCTCGGCGGCAAAGGCAAGTGCCGGGGGCTGCTGCTGGGAGAAGAGAACAAGGGAATGCGGGCCATGTTTCTGATGATGAACGAGGCCCGCCTCCTGGTGGGGCTGCAGGGGTTTACCTGCGCATCCAGCGCCTACCTGTATTCGCTCAACTATGCCCGGGAACGGGTCCAGGGCAAGCACCTTCTCAAGATGATGGACAAGGACGCACCGTCGGTGCCGATCATCCAGCACCCGGACGTGCGGCGGATGCTGATGACCATGAAGTCCCTGACCGAGGGGATGAGGAGCCTGCTTTACTACGCCGGTCTTTGCGAAGACCGGATCAAACTGGCGGACACGGCCGAGGAAAAGGCCCGTTGGCAGGGGATCATCGACGTCCTGATTCCGATCTGCAAGGGGTATGTCACCGAGCGTGCCCTGGAGATCTGCAGCCTCGGCATCCAGGTTTACGGCGGTTACGGCTACATCAAGGACTACCCGATGGAGCAACTCTTGCGGGACGTGCGGATCACCCTGATCTACGAGGGGACCAACGGAATCCAGGCCATGGACCTGCTGGGCCGGAAACTCGGGATGAACAAGGGGAAACCGGTCATGGACCTGCTCGGCGAGATGCAGAAGATCGTGGCCCAGGCCAAACAGAGCGAGTCCCTGGCAAAGGCGGCGTCGGCAACTGAAAAGGCGATCAACCGCCTGGCGGAAGTCGGCATGCACATGGGGGCCACGGCGATGTCGCCCAAGGTGCTGGAGGCCTTCTCCTTTGCCCATCCGTTCATGATGGTCACCGGCGACGTGGTGATGGCCTGGATGCTGCTGTGGCGGGGCGTGCTCGCTGCGCAGAAGCTCGAAGCGGGGGCCAAGAAGAAGGAAGCCGCCTTTTACGAGGGGCAGATCAGGAGCCTCGATTTTTTCACCGGGCAGATGCTGCCGGTCACCATGGGAAAGATGGACGCCATTATGGCCATGAATCCGGCCTCCATCGAAATCTCCGAAGAAGCATTCGGCGGCTGACGCCGCCGAATGCTTAACAAAAAGCGAGGCCGATCGGCCTCGCTTTTTTATTTTCCGGGTGTTTGCGATGGACGGCGCTGCCCCCGCACCCGGGCAACCGATTGACCCCAGGCGGCGAAGCCGCCATTCACAAAATCGCGCCGCGATTTTATCTTTTTTTCATTTCCTCGGCCCGAAGGTCCTTTTTGAGCACCTTGCCCACGTTGGTCTTGGGCAGTTCCTTGCGGAACTCGATGGCCACGGGCCATTTGTATTTTGCCAGCTTGGGGCCGATGAATTCCATCAGCTCCTCTTCGGTGGGCGATTCGCCCTCCATCGGAACGACGAACACCTTGACCGCTTCGCCCCGTTTCTCGTGCGGGATGCCAATGGCCGTCGCTTCCATGACCTTCGGATGCTCGAAGAAGACCTCTTCCACGTCCCGGGGGTAGATGTTGTACCCGCCGGAGATGATCATGTCTTTCTTGCGGTCGACGATGAAAAAATAGCCTTCTTCGTCCATCTTGCCGATGTCGCCGGTGTGCAGCCAGCCGTCTGCGGTGAGGGTGGCCGCGGTCTCCTCGGGCTTGTTGTGGTAGCCACCCATCACCTGGGGGCCGCGGATCATCAGCTCCCCCGATTCACCTACAGGCATGTCCACGGTGCCGTTTTCCAGGTCGACGATCCGGCATTCGGTGTCCGGAATCGGGATGCCGATGCTGCCGACCTTGCGCTTTCCGTCGCCGAAGGGATTGATGTGGGTGACCGGTGAAGTCTCGGTCAGGCCGTAGCCCTCCACGATGATGGCCCTGGTCTTTTTCTCGAACTCTCGGATGACTTCCACCGGCAGCGGCGCGCTTCCGGAAAAGCATCCCTTGATGGAGGTCAGGTCGGTCTGGTCGATCTTCGGGTGGTTGAGCAGGCCGATAAACATGGTCGGTACCAGGGGGGCGAAGGTGGGCCTGAACTTGGAGATCGTCTCGATGAGCTGGTCGGGCTGGGGCTTTGGCACGAGGATGTCTCCCCAACCCATATAGATCGCAAAGTTCATGGCCGTGGAAAGGCCGAACACGTGGAAGAAGGGCAGCGCACCGAGCATGACCTCGTCGCCGGCCCGCAGCTTCGGAAACCAGGCCCGTATCTGCTGGACCTGTTTGCTCAGGTTGCCGTGGGTGAGTTTTACTCCCTTGGAGACGCCCGTGGTGCCGCCGGTGTACTGGTATTGGGCGACGTCGTCAAAGGAGAACTGCACTTCCGGAGGGCTTCCGGGGGCGCTGGACAAAAGATCCTTCCACCGGTATACCTCCTCGGACGGCTTGACGTCCGCGGCCAGGCCCTTTTTCTTGCCCACCAGGGGAAAGAGCCAGCTCTTGGGCCACGGCAGGTAGTCTCCGATGGAGGTGATCACGATCTGCCGGATCTCGGTTTTGGGACGAAGGTCGATCATCCGGTTGCCGAGCAGATCAAGGGTGATGAGCACCTTGGATTTCGAATCGTTGAATTGGTGATCGAGCTCGCGGTCCGAGTAAAGGGGGTTGTTCATCACGGCGATCGCCCCGAGGCGAAGAATCGCGTAGTAGGCGACCACGCAGGGGATCAGGTTCGGCAAAAGAACCGCCACCGCGTCCCCTTTCTTGACCCCGAACCCGGCCAGTGCGGCGGCGAACCGGTCGACCATTTCCTTGAGCTGCCGGTAGGTGACGGTATACCCCTGAAAGGAGAGCGCCATCTTGTCGGGGAACTGCTGGACGGATCGCTCCAGGAACGTCGGCAGGCAGGTCTGCTCGTATTCGACGTGCTCCGGGACGCCTTGCTCGTAGCTGGCAAGCCAGGGTTTGTCGGAATACTGGACTTCCATTGTCAATTTGCCCTCCTTCGGTTGGGGGAACGGATCGCGCGGACGCCGGGTGTCGGGTCGGTCCTGCAAAGCGCCGACGGCCGCCGGATAAACTTCTTGCTCCTGCGGGTCTGGGTATGATAGGCCACGAATGTATTTACATTCTGGCTACATTATGGCTGCTTTTTTCCCTTGACGCGGGCTGGCCCCGCTGATAATGAATGAACATTCATTCATTAGGTAGGAACGGCTTAATTCCGTCGTGAACTCAATACTATAAACCGATGGAGAAAAAAAGGAAAAAATGGAACCTGTGATCATCTCCCCGGGCATGGTGCTGCCGACGCAGATTCTCTCCTTGCTGATTCCCCTGGTCGGGGTCGGCGTTTTCGCCTACATCATGGCCCGCCGGATGGCGCCGCTGGTGCGGGGCAATCCGGATTTCCGATTCGACCGGATCCTTTCCCGGCTCAAGAACGTGGTCACGTTCTGGCTGGGCCAGTACAAGCATCCCCGGTACCGGTTTGCCGGGGTGCTGCACATCCTGCTGTTCGCCGGCTTTATGATCCTTTCGATCCGCTCGATCTCCCTGGTCATTCTGGGGTTCTACGACGGGTTTGTTTTTCCCGGCCTTGGGGGGGTTTTTGGTCATATCTATGACGTGCTCAAGGACTATACCGCCACCATCGTCTTCGTGGTGGCGGTGATCGCAGCGGTCCGCCGCGGCATTTTCACCCCGGAGCGATACAAGGTCCCCGAAAAATATGGAAAAGACCACACCGGCGAGGCGATTCTGGTGCTCGGTTTCATTGCCACCCTCATGGTCTCCGAGAGCCTGTTTGATGCCACCAAGGCGGCCGGGCTCCAGCAGGCGGGCCTCGAGCCCGGACTGATCGCCCCCCTTTCGCTGGCGTGGATATTGAAGCAGTGGCTGCTTTCCGCCACCCGGGACACCCTCCAGGGGCTGCACCTTCTCAGCTACTACGTCCACGACCTGACCTTTTTCACCTTTTTGTGCTTCCTTCCCCTGGGCAAGCATTTCCACGTGATCACCTCGCTGTTCAACGTCTTTTTCATGAAGCTCGACAAAGGCGCCGTAAAGCCGGTGCGATGGGGGGTGAAAGACGAACAGCTCGACGAGCTGGAGACCTTCGGCGTCAAGAATTTCGAGGACTTCACCTGGAAGCACATGCTCGATTTCTACTCCTGCGCCGACTGCGGCCGGTGCTCGGACAACTGCCCGGCAAACGCGGCGGGTCGGCCGCTGTCGCCTCGGTTTATCACCATCAAGGCCCGGGACTACAGCTTCAATCACTATCCGTTGAAGGGAAAATTTGCCGCCCACGAGCCGCTCATCGGCGGGATCTACGAAGAAGACGAGATCTGGTCTTGCACCACCTGCGGGGCCTGCGAAGAAGAGTGCCCCCTGATGATCGAATACATCGACAAGATGGTCGACCTGCGCCGTGGCATGGTGGATGAGGGTACCGTTCCCCAGTCCCTGCAAAAGCCGCTGATGGCATTGGAAAAGCGCGGCAACCCCTACGGCAAGATGGAGAAAAAGCGGGCCGAATGGACAACGGCCGAAGGGTTCAAGGAAGAGATCGACGTCAAGATCCTCGACGGCAAGCAGCAGGCCGACACCCTTTACTTTGTCGACAGCGTCACTTCCTACGACGACCGGATCCAGGAGATCGCCCGCGCCACGGCCCGGGTGCTGACCGCTGCGGGGATCGACTTCGGGATTCTCGGAAAATCCGAAAAGGACAGCGGCCATGAGGTCCGGCGATTCGGCGAGGAGATGCTTTTCCAGGAGCTCAGAGACCAGAATACCGAGGCGATCGAAGCAAGCGGGGCGGCCCGGATCGTCACGGCAGACCCGCACGCCTTCAACGCCCTGGTCAAGGACTACCACGGGCTGCCGCCGGTGGAGCACATCAGCCAGACCCTGGCCCGTGTCGTAAGCAGCGGGCAAATCCGGCTCAAGGCGGTCGAAAATCCGGATCTGGTCTACACGTACCACGACCCGTGCTACCTGGGCCGACACAACGGGATCTACGACATCCCCCGGCAGGTCATCGACGCCATTCCGGGCCTGAAACGGGTGGAGATGGACCGGTGCCGGGACCGCAGCTTTTGCTGCGGCGGCGGCGGTTTGATGCTCTTCTACGAGCCGATCGAAGAGACCCGGATGGGAAAACTGCGAGTGGAGATGGCCCGGGAGGCCGGCGCCAACGTCATCGTCACTGCCTGCCCGTTTTGCATGGTCAACATCGAGGATGCCATCAAAACCAGCGGGCTGGAAGGGGAGATGACGGCCATCGACCTTTCCGAGCTGATCGAGCGGCATCTGGAACGGTAAACATTTCAAAAGAACGTCCAACATCGAACGTCGAATGGAAAAAAATAGGAGGGCAAGCATGGAGATTCTGGTTTGTGTCAAGCGCGTGCCGGACACCTCTGAAAACGAGATCGAGGTCAGGGGAGACGGGACCGACATCGAACGCGACGACCTGGTCTACTCGGTCAACGAATGGGACAACTACGCCGTCGAGGAGGCGATCCAGATCCGGGACAAGGTCGGCGGCAGCGTGACCGTGGTTTCCGTCGGAGACCAGGAGACCGAGGAGGTGATCCGCCGGGAGATGGCCATGGGGGCCGATAACGGCATCCACCTGATGGACGACGCCTTTGATGGGTCGGATGGCAAGGGGGTCGCCGCCGCCCTAAAGGCGCTGGTGGAAAAAGGAAACTACGACCTGATCCTGACCGGGGCCCAGGCCGACGACGGTGCCGGCCAGGTGGGCGGGATGCTGGCGGCCATGCTCGACTACCCGTTTGCCTCCCTGGTCAACCTGATCGAGATCATCGACGACAAGAAGATCAAGGTCGGCCGGGAGATCGCCGGCGGAAACCAGGAGATGAACGAGATGGACCTTCCCTGCGTCCTTTCGATCCAGACCGGCATCAACGAGCCTCGCTACGTGGGCATCCGCGGCATCCGCAAAGTGGCCTCGGTGGAAATCCCGGTACAAGGCGCCGGCGACCTGGGGCTGGATGCCGCCGCGGTCGGCGGGGCGGCTGCCAAGGTCAAGCGCCTCGACTACTTCGTGCCCGAACTGGGCGAGGGGGCCGAGATGCTCGAGGGCAGCACCGAGGAGATCATCGAAAAGCTGATTGAAATGCTCAAGGCCAAAGGAGGGATCAAGTAATGGCGGAGATCTTTGCATATATTCTGCACAAGGAGGGAAAGGCGGACGACACCGCCTACGAACTGATCAACGCGGCCAAAAAGCTCGATCCGACGGCCACGGTGACCGCCGTCGTCGCCGGCAGCGGAGAGTCTCTTTCTGCGGTCTGCGCGGAGACGGCCAAGATCTATCCGGCGGTCTGGAAGATCGAAAGCGACACCCTTACCTATGTCAATGCCGAGGTGGTCCGTCCGATGCTGGTGAACGTGGTTCCCAAAGGAGGCATCGTGCTGCTTGCCCACGAGCATTTCGGCATGGACCTGGCCCCCGGGCTTTCCGTCAAGCTCGATGCCGCCTATCTTCCCGACGCTGTCGGCTTCGAGGGGATCGACGGCGGTCTGCTCAAGGCGGTCCGGGAAGAGTATTCCGGGATGGTGAACACCCACGTGACAGTCGATCTGGGCGCCGGTGCGGTGATCACCGTTCGCCCGGGCGCGTTTGCCGCCGAGGAAAATGCCGCCGCCTCCGGCGAGGTGGTGGACAAGTCCGGCGACGCCGGGGCGGCCCCAACCCCCAAGCGCCGTTATCTGGAGACCGTGGTGGCCGAGGTGGGCGATGTGGACATCACCAAGTCCGAGGTGCTCGTTTCCGTGGGCCGCGGCATCGAAGACGAGGAAAACCTGGAGATCGCCTTCGACCTGGCCAAGGCGATGGGAGCCGACGTGTCCTGTTCCCGGCCCATCGTCGATGCCAAATGGCTGGAGAAATCCCGCCAGGTGGGCACCTCCGGCAAGACGGTCAAGCCGAAGGTCTACATGGCATGCGGCATCTCGGGCAGTTTCCAGCACCTGGGCGGCCTCAAGGGGGCGCCCTTCGTCGTGGCGATCAACAAGAACCCGAAGGCCCCGATCTTCCAGGTGGCCGACGTGGGTGTGGTGGCCGACATCCTCGAGTTTCTCCCCGAGCTCCAGGAGGCCATCGAGGAAGCCAAAGGATAAAAAAAAGGATAAAAAATGCTTTGCATTTTTCATCCTGAAAGGGCCGCCCCGGATTGGGGCGGCCTTTTTTTCTGGAACCTTTTCTTTGGGCGAGCAAAGGAAAGTAACGAGAAGAAAAAAATAACCGAAAAGTTACTTAAAAGCGACGCACCGAATTAGCCGGAAGACCACCTTCCGGCCTTTTCAACGAGCAACATCGCCTTTTCCAGCACCTCCCCCTTGAACCGGACTTTCAGGGCCGCTTCGAGCATCTCTTTGGAGATCACCTCATTTTTTTCGGCCAGCATCGCCAGGGCGGCCAGGGCCCGGTCCGTTGGGCGGATCCCCTTTTGCTTGAAATCGATGTCGATCACCGCAGCGCCGGTGTCGGGCAGGTCGACGTCGGTGGCCCTGAAGATCACGGCGGAGGCATCCAACCCGGCGATCATCGCCTTTTTCCGGTTCACCCCCTCCTGGGCAAGGGCCAGCACGAAGCGGGGGGATTCGATGCCCGTGAAGCCGATCGCTTCTGCACAGAGCACGACCTCGCTGACCGAATGGCCGCGAAGCACCGTGATCGGATAGTCGTTTTTCAGTGTTGCCTGCAGACCGGCGGTGATGCCCCCAAGGCAGAGCAGTTCCCCGGCGGTGACGATTCGCTGACCGGCGCTGCCCAGGATCAGCACCTCCTGGCGGCCGGTATTCGGCGGCGCAAGCCCGGCTTCGATCCGCTGCGGCGGGTCCGGCACCCTGCAAGCGGCCGCCTTTTCCCGGTACAGGCGGCCGTATTCGGGACGGGCGTTTTCCGCCACCGCGCCGGATGCTTCCGGAAGCGCTGCCATCGACGTTTCGATGGCGGCCGGCGTCAGCTTGTTCTTCTTGGTGTAGCGCCCGGGACAGACCCCCCAGATGTCGAGAAGGGAAAATCCCTCAAAGCGGATCGCGGCCTGGATCTCCCCGACCAGATCCTTCCGGTACGCCGAGGACCTTGCAGTGTATCCGGCGCCGGCCGAGGCGGCCAGGCGGCAGACGTCCACCGGCTTTTCGATCCGATTCAAAAATCCGGAGGCCACCCGGGCGTCGGCCGGCGTGGTGGACGAGCACTGGCCGCCGGTCATGCCGTAGTTGAAGTTGTTGAGGACCAGGAGGGTCAGGTCGATATTCTTTCGGCAGGTGCTGAGAAGGTGCGCCCCGCCGATCCCCAGGCCTCCGTCGCCCATGGTCACGATGACCGTCAATTCGGGCCGGACCATCTTCAGTCCCGTGGCATAGGTCAATGCCCGGCCGTGGAGGCCGTGGAAGGCGTGGGTGTGGAAAAACGTGTCGAAGAGGCCGGAGCAGCCGATGTCGCTGACGAGGACCACTTGATTTCCGGCCAGACCCATGCCGGTCAGGGCCTTGTCCAGGGCCTTGGTCACCTGGTCGTGGGCGCAGCCGGGGCAGAAGACGGGTGGCCGCTGGGGGTTGAGCAGGCTATCCATGGTCGAGCACCTCCTTGAGCCGCGCCGGCGGGATCAGATTCCCGCTCATGGCGCCCACGAATTGGATCGGCTTGTCGCACAGGATCCGCCGGATTTCCCGCACGTATTGGCCCAGGTTCATCTCGGCGACCACCACCTGGCGAACCCCCTCGGCCTTTTGCCGGATCAGCGCATCCGGCACCGGCCACAGGGTCTTGAGCACGAGAAGCGACACCGGCTTTCCAGCCGCCCTCAACTCGGCCACGGCGGCCTTAGCCGCCCGGCCCGTGACGCCGTATGTGATCAGGAGGGTTTCGGCGCCCTCGGCTCTGATTTCGTCATAGAAGGTGAAATCCTCGACGGCAGCGGTGATCTTTTGGTGGAGACGGTCCTGGAACTGCTGGATTTTTACCGGATCCACGGTGATGTAGCCGTCTTCTGCATGGGTGGAAGAGGTCTGACGAACGAGTCGCTTGTCTCCGATGGGCAAAAAGTCGGGCACCCGGCTGCCCTCGGAGACCGCAAAAGGAAGAAAGGTTTTTTCCCCCGCCGCCGGTTTCCGGTCCACGACCTCGGGCAAAGAAAGCCGCTCCAGGTCGACGCTTTCCCGGGTCATGGAGATTTCCTTGTTGGCGGCGATAAAGACCGGGGCCCTGAAGCGCTCTGCGAGGTTGAAGGCGTGGACCGTGAGCGTGATACAGTCGGCCACATCGACCGGCGCCAGGACGATCACCGGCAGTCCGCCGCTGTTTCCCCAGCGGAGAAACTGGATGTCGCCGTCGGCGCCCCGGGTGGCAGAACCGGTGGAGGGCCCCAGGCGTTGGACGTCGACGATCACGATCGGAATTTCGCTGCCGATGGCAAAGGAAATCTGTTCGCTGTAAAGGCTGATGCCGGGGCCGGAGGTGGCAGTCATCGCCTTTGCCCCCGCCATGGATGCGCCGAGGCAGAATCCGATGGAGGCGATCTCGTCTTCTCCCTGGAGGCACACCCCGCCTGCCGGCGGCAGGTGCGCGAGCATGGCGTTGAAGATGGTGGTCGCCGGGGTGATCGGATAGCCGGCGAAAAACCGGCACCCGGCGATCTTTGCGCCCCAGGCGATGGCTTCATTTCCTTCCATGAAAGAGAGTGCCACGACATCTCCTTTTGCTGGATCGGCGTTTCAACCGGATGGAACAGTCCCTTTATCGTGCAAAGCCGGATGCCTGTCAATTTGTTACCCGGCCCTGGGAATCGGTGAAGCGTTGACAGAACCCGGCTTTTTGTACGAAACAGGGAAAAAGTCAAGGGGCGTGCCCCCATTTTTAACGGAAGGAAACCATGAAAATCGCGTCGATTCAACTCGCCGTCGTGGAAGACGACAAAGAGGCCGCGATCCAAAAGGCGTCAGACGCCGTTCTGCGGTGCAAGGGCGCGGATCTGGTGATCCTCCCGGAGATCTGGAATGTGGGATTCATGAGCTTTGACGCCTATCTGCCGCAGGCGGAACCCCGCGATGGCCCTACCCTGAACGCCGTTCGGAAAGCGGCGGCAAAGATCGGCGCCCACGTTCATGCCGGCAGCTTCGTGGAAAAAGACGGGGACCGTCACTACAACGCCAGTTATCTGGTTTCGCCCGACGGAGACGTCTTGGCAACCTATCGCAAAATCCACCTCTTCGGCTACCATTCGAGGGAAACCGAGATCTTGACCCCCGGCAATTCGGTGACCGTGGTCAAGACGCCCCTGGGCGTATTCGGGATGGCCACCTGCTTCGACTTGCGCTTCCCCGAACTCTTCCGCCGGATGGTCGAGCAGGGTGCGGAGATCTTTCTGGTTTGTTCGGCCTGGCCCCAGCCGCGCCTGGACCCCTGGCGTTTGTTCAACCGCACCCGGGCTCTGGAAAACCAGTGCTTCCTGATTTCGGCCAATTCGTCGGGAAACAACCGAGGCACGACCTACGTCGGCCACAGCATGGTCGTCGACCCCTGGGGGAGGATCGCCGCTGAAAGCGGCGAAAAAGAGGAAATCCTCCGGGCGGAGATCGATCCCGCAGGGGTTCGAGAAGCCCGGGAGCAGTTTCCGGCGATTGCCAGCAGGGTGAGGTGGCTGGATCAACCCGGTGGATGATATTTTTGGCGGTCGGGTCGTTGCTTTCTTATCGCCGCGATTCCATTGCAGCGGCGGAATCATACAGATTGGAGCCGGAAAATGAGAATGGATCGAAAAGACGGGAAAAGAGCGGCGCAGCCGGCGGCCCTGACGCATCGGCGCAACCTTGGGGTGATTCTTGTTCTCGCGCTCTTGGCGGCGGGGGTGCTGGGGGGGTGCTATCCGAAGCGGATCGGCCCGCCGGGGGCGGACGGAAAGCCGCTGACCTGGGCGGAGATGAACACCGAACAGCGCAAAGCCCACATGGCCGCCGTTGTCATACCGCGGGCCGGGGCGGTGTTTCGGGCCTGGCGCCCGGAGCGCTTTGCCAGGATCGACTGCACGCTGTGCCACGGCCAGGGGGCCGTCAACGGCAACTTCTCGATGCCCACCGCCCACCTTCCCCGGCTCAGCGGCGATCTGCTGCTGGGGCCGGAACGCGCAAAGTACCCGGATACCACCCAGTTGAAGCTGGACCGGCTGGTGCCCGAAATGGCCGATGCGCTGGGCCTGAAGAAATTCAGCCTTGTCACCCGCCGCGGATTCGGCTGCTACTCCTGCCACCTCGGACCGGAAGGACCCCTCTTTGGAAATTAAAAGCACGGCGCGGATGTCGCCGGCTTCAGCAGAACCGGCTTTGCGGCGCCAGCTTCAAAAGCACGAAATCCGAATTTGGTTTATTTGGATTTGTTTCGAGATTCGTGCTTCGGATTTCGGATTTGTCGCTCCAACAATCTTCGATCTTACCTAAACTGACAGAGCCTCCCGCTGTCCCTGCGGGAGGCTCTGCTTTCAGCCGTCCTGGCTGCGTCATTCGGGCCGGCGGATGGTCACCTTTTCCATCACCACCGACTCCACCGGACGGTCCCCCGGGCCGGTTCTCACCTTGCCGATTTTTTCCACCACGTCGAGCCCCTTGACCACCTTGCCGAAGACCGAGTGCCGGTTGTCCAGGTGGGGGGTGGCGGCCAGGGTCACGAAAAACTGACTTCCGTTGGTGCCCGGTCCCGCATTGGCCATGGAAAGCACCCCGGCGGCGTCGTGCCGCAGGTCCGGGTGAAACTCGTCGCGGAAGCGATAACCCGGTCCCCCGGTTCCGTTTCCCTGGGGACAGCCGCCCTGGATGACGAAGCCTTCGATGACCCGGTGGAAGGTCAGCCCGTCGTAGAACGGTCCCTTTTTCAACGCCTGCTGACGGCCCTCGGCCAGGTTGATGAAGTTCCAGACGGTCTCGGGGCATTCCTTTGCGAAGAGCTCGGCCTCGAAGGTGCCGTGGTTGGTTTCAAATACCGCCGTCGCCCGGTCGATGTCTTCCTTGTAGTCGCTCTTTTCAAACATGGGGTTCCGGTTCCTTTCTATCTTAGGTGAATGATTTGCTGGATTGGGTGTTCCGGATGCCCTCATTTGCGCGGGCGGGGATAAACCCCGCCCCTACA